>CBFCZO010000026.1:0-39196 GCA_965602675.1 uncultured bacterium
ACACTGACCTTGCCCTATTACCGCAACGCTGAAAGGCTGGTGCTGCGATCCGGCGGCAGATTAGTATCAGAACACAACCTGCTCGGAATCGGGCCTTACACGAAACGCGCTTCCGCCGCTGCCAACCGCTCGATGCAGAAACGGCCGGACTTCCACGGCTACCTGGAAGAGCTGGAAACACGTCAGGCAACCGGCGGCACGAAAAACCACGAGCCATCTGTTGCGGCAGTCGCCTCACCCGCCGCGAAACTTGCGGTCAAGGGCAGGATAAAAGTCGTCGGGATCAAGGATTATTCGAAAGTAAGCGCCAGTGTGGTGTTCAATCGGATTGGCGGAGACGATAGCCCTGTCGAAACCTTCAGCGACGATGAAGGTGGTTTCAAGGTTAACCTCGAACCGGGAAAACACCTTGTCAAGGCAAGCTGCTATTACAAAGACCCGGCGGCTCGCGGGCAGGAGGTCCTGCTCTATCCCAATCCGATGGTCATCTCAAACTTCAATCCGAAGGCCGGCTCTCTCATGTTGAAGTGGCGGCTGAACAAGCTCTTCCGTGGCCGCCTGGTCGTCGAAGGAGGGGGATCGACCACCGGCAAAGTCTATGTGCTCGAGCGCAAGCACTCGGGATCGTCTTACCAGCCCTATTACGTTGACAGGATCGACACCGATGAAAAGGGTAGATTCAACATCCGCCTGCCATCCAAGGCATTCGTGATGATCGCTCTGCCGAACCCTCAGGAACCGGCTGGCGAATTGTTAACGATTGTCAAGGTCCCGAAGCAATCAAGTAAGCGCCAAACACTGGTATGCCCCCGGATCGGCGATGTCTCCGGCGATCAGTTGAAAAAGATCTGGGATTCAGGGCCCGAGAATACAAAACTGAACATCGTCTTTCTGGCCGAAGCTTATACATCGGGCATTGAAAGCTTCACCGACACAAACGGCAACGGCTTCTGGGACGGTGACCTGCTGCTCGACGAGAACGGCAACGGCAGCCTCGACCATGGCGAGCACTTCAATGACCGCAACCGCGACGGCGAGTACAACGCTCCCGAGCCCTTCGATGACCTCAACGGCGACCATATCTGCAACCGCTACGAGCGCGCGAAATTCGAGGCCGACGCCGCCCTCGCCGCCTCCGCAGTGCTCAACTTCCATCCCTTCGACGATTACCGCGACGTGATAAACGTCTATACCTGGTGGGTGAGTTCACAACACGGCACCCAGAAATTCACCAGCGCTCAGCCTTGGAGAGACATGAACACACACTTCGGGGTCTACTGCTACGGTTCCGGAGAGTTCCAGTCCAGCGCAATCAACACAGCGGCGAAAACGCAGGCGAGGCAAATCCTGCCCTACGCGAGAGAGATCGTGCCGGTCGTGCTGGTTCACGATCCATTCGATGCGCTGAGAGCCAATGCAAGTTTTAATTTCCGCCGAATCCTGCTGTCGGCGGAAGACAGCCGGGCGGGAGCGGTTCTGATCCACGAGTTGGGACACAGCATCGGCAATCTCGCCGATGAGTACATCTACGACAATGCCGGCGGCGGACCGTCATACGAACCCACGGAAGTCAATATAACTACAGTCACCGATCCCGCCGTCGCCAAGTGGGCGGAGTTCATCAATGGCTCACCACACGTGCCGACTCCCGTTTGGTACGACGGCTACGGGCTGTTCGAAGGCGCCTCGTTCTACAGTTACGGTGCCTACAGGCCGACCTGCTATTCGATGATGCGAAGCACGTCATACCCCTTCTTCAAAGTGAACTCAAAGCGGCTCAGCGAGGTGCTGGAGGATTTCAGATAAACTTCGGCACGTGGTTTCCCACCGCCCCGGCGAAAACCCCGCGGCATAAAAAGAATGTGTCCATTTTATTCACAGCGTGCGCTTATTAATAGACAAATTGTATTCCAGCATTAAACTCTAGATTGAGGTCCAATTATAAGGTGGAATCCAATGAGATATTTCCTGTTAGTCTGTTTTGTACTTATATGCACCACCGGAATGGCTGCGGCAGCTGACACCGGCAGCACACCCATCGACGGTAAGCTTATCGTTACGCTGGAAAGGATCGGGGAAGAATATTCGATCAGGGATATCCTGGTCGTCAGGGGGGCTGCCCCGGCAATTCATATCGACGGAGTTTGTTCGTTCCGCCTGCTGGGCAGTGACGGAAAGGCCCTCGCTCAGGGCAGACTGCATATCCCTCGCTATATTTACCACGACAAGGCGGATCGTTACGGCAATCTGGATGGATTCCGCCAGCCTATCGACGGCCCGGTCACCATCACGCTGCCCTACGTTGAACCGGCTGAAATTATCGAGATCCGCGCGGCGGAGGGCGAGCTGATTCTGCGCGAAGATCTTGGCAAAATCCCGTTTCGGAGGGTCGCACCGGTAGTCGCTGAGTTTTCAGGCGATACCGGTCTTGCAGAGTACCTGCACACTCTCGAGCGGGCTGCGCCCCCGCCCCGCACAAAAACCATCCGCACTCAGACGCCGCCGATCTCCGATCCCACCAAGGTTAAAGTCACCGGATCGGTCAACGTCAAGGGAGTCACCGACTACAACCTGATTTGGGGAAATATCTCGTTTTATAAACGCTCTGATGGCAGCTACGTCTCATTCGCCACCACCGACTCGTCGGGCAACTTCAGTGTCCAGCTGGATCCCGGCAGCTATTACATCGAAGCCACCTGCTGGTATTACGATCCCGCTTTTAACGGAAATGCCGTCCCTCTTTATCCCCTTCCCTTGACGGTCACCGAATACAACACCGGCTCGAGCCAACCTTCGTCGTTGACCCTCAAATGGGATTTGAACTACCTGTTCAAAGGCCTCGTGAAGTCAACCAAGGGCGATCCCGTTGAAGCCAGGGTTGCTGTGCTCGAAAGAAAATTCTTCGGCTCCACTTTTCAAAGAGGAATCGTCGTATCGGTTTCTACACAGGCCGACGGCTCCTTCGGCGTCCGCCTGCCTTCGAGGAAATTCGCTTTCGCGGTTGTCCCAAAGTACCAGGACGTCGCAGGGGAGATGCTGGCCATCAAGAAAGTGAAGAAGAAGACCAAGACAGTCGAATTCACCTGCGCCTGCACCGGAAAAACAAGTGGGGCCGCACTGAAACAGATTTACGGTTCGAGCGACACTGCCGGCAAACTCAATCTGCTTTTCCTGGCAGAAGCCTACACGGCCAAGAACGAGAAGTTCAAAGACAAGAATAAGAATGGAATATGGGACGGCGACCTGCTGCTGGACGAGAACGGCAACGGCAAGCTGGACTCGAATGAGTATTATTACGACCGCAACGGCAACCGCAAATACGATAAGCCTGAGAAGTTCAAGGACAAGAACAAAGATAAGATCTGCAACCGCTACGAGCGGGCGCAATTTGAGTACGACTGCGCCGTCAGCGCTGCGGCCCTGCTCAACTACCGGCCGTTTAACCTGCAGGCCAAACGCATCAACATTTTCACCTACTGGATGCCTTCCCAGCACGGCACCCAGAGCTTCACCGGGTTCACTAAGCCGTGGAACATGAATACCGCCCTGGGAGTTAGCTGCATCACCACCGGCGGCTTTCAATCCGGCAACGTCGACTACAATCTGGTCAACACCGCTGCCGCCGCCGCGCTTCCCGATTTCACCGTGCCGATCGTCATGGTTCACGATCCGTTCAACGCTTTGCGGGCCAACGCCATTTTCGGCTTCGGGTGTGTCCTCATGTCAGCAGAAGATTTCAGGGGAGGAGCCGTGCTCACCCATGAGCTGGGACACAGTATCGGTAACCTCGCTGACGAGTACATCTACGCTATTGGCGCCACCTACACCGGCGGCGAACCTTCGGCGGCGAACATCACCATCGAAACAGATCCGGCCAAGGTGAAATGGGCGCAATTCGTCAAGGGCAATCCCCCGGTGCCGACTCCGTTCGGCTACGACGGCTACGGCCTTTTCGAGGGAGCCGCGCCCGGCTCATTCGGAGTATACAGACCCACCGCTTACTCAATCATGCGCAACACGAATTACCCCTTCTTCAAAGTCAACGAGTCGCAAATGTCCAGCGTCCTCAATCAGTTCAAGAAGTAGGCAAGCTAACAGCGGAATTCCTCAAACGACAAGGTATACGTACCTGTCCAGCAGATCAGCCGGGATGTGCCTGTAAAATTCTCCCAGAGGCCGGCGCTTCGCCGCCCCATCCATCAGCAATTTCCCGATCTCCGCCCCACCACGGCTGAACAGCGTCTGCACCACCGCCTCCCAAGGTGCCATCGACGATACCTCCAGCTCGGAAAATCCTGCCAGTTGTTTGCGCAGAAGCTTGATTCGGCGTCGGAGCTCGCGCTCTCTCGGAATCGATTTGTCTCCAAACGGCGTGCTCGGCTTGGGGACGAAAAAGTTGACACTCAATCCGATTTCAATTCGCCCGCCGACCGCTTCCAGTATCCGCCCCGTCAACGCGGCGATGGCCTCGATATCGGAATCGGTCTCTTCCGGCAACCCGATAATGTAATAGAGCTTGGCTCTTTCGATGCCGGCGGCAGCGATATGCTCCACAGCTTGCAGCACTTGCTCATTGGTGAATCGCTTGCCGATGTGCTTTCTCAGTGCGTCCGAGCCCGCCTCCGGCGCGATGGAAACGCTCCTCGTCCCGCCCTCCACCATGTAAGCCAACAGCTCCGGCTCAACCTCGTCGACCCTCAGCGATGAAGTCGTTATCCGCTTGCCGCGACGTCGAAGTCCCTCGATCAAACGCATGAATCCCGGGTGGTCGTAGTGGCTGGTGGCGATCAGGCCGATTCTGTCCAACTCCCGAGGAAGCGCGTCGACCGCGGCGAGTATCTCTTCGATGTCGTGCTGCCTCAATGGACGGCAAGCCCACCCGGCCCAGCAAAAGCGGCAGCCCATGCTGCAGCCGCGCCCGATCTCGATCAGGACGGTTTCCCCGAACTCAGCCTCGGCTGCGGCAATGTCAGAGAGAGCGATGTCCGACGATGTCAAACCAGGGGGACGTGTCCTGCGCCCGGAAAAATCCTCATGTAAAGCTGGGACGTAAACTCCCTCAATCTCCGCAAGGCGCTCCAGGAGGGCGGCCCGCTCTCCTTTCGCCGCCTGAACGGTCTCGATAAATTGCGGCAGAGTCCCCTCGGATTCGCCAAGCACGAAAGCATCTATGAAATCCGAGACGGGTAGAGGATTGATCGAAACCGCCGCGCCCCCCGCAATCACAAGCGGATGGCCCTGGTGCCGCTCCTCCCGCCGAGGCGGAATACCGGCCGACAGCAACATCCGCACTATGTTCGGAAAGTCGTTCTCGAACGGCACGCTGAACGCCAGCACATCGAAACCGCCCGCCGGTTGCAGCGATTCCCAGCCCGCCAGGCCGCCGCCCCGCTTCAGTTCGCGCTCCTCCCCGGGCTCCGGCAGAAAGGTGCGCTCCACCCGGCAGCCGTGGTGCTGGAAGATTCTCCGGACGACCTGAAAGCCCAGGCTGGCCATCCCGATCTTGTAGCTGTTGGGGTACGCCAGGCAGACCGAGAACGCTTCACCGCCCGCGGCCGGAGCACGCAGGTGACGCTCCCTCTTCAACAGTTCTCGGATTCGCTGATGGTAGCGGTTAGAAGCCATCGCCCCATGATAGCAGGGAGCGATGTTCGGCGCGCGGCTTAATCCATTGCCTTGCGCCGGCGGTAGGCGGGTGTGTCCAGCTCTTCCAGTTCGGAGAAGTCCTTCCCGGCGAAACTGCTCTGCAGGAAGTCGTCGGGCATTTCGTTGTTTGCGCCCTTGCGGTAGAAGGAGCCGCTGCCGCCCGCGGAGGCTTCCGCCCCCGTCTCGCCGCCCTGGTTCAAGCCCGCCTGGCGCGCGGCGAGAGGAGTGACATTGTCGCTCTCGCCCATGCGGGCGCGGCCCTCGCCCGTGAAGCCGGTGGCGATCACTGTCAGCTTCATCTTGCCGTCCATTTCCTTGTCGATCACCGAGCCGAAGATGATGTGGGCTTCCTCATCGGCGGCCTCGTAAATCAAATGCGCCGCCGTGTTGACCTCGTGCAGCGAGAGGTCGGTGCCGCCGGTGACGTTGATCAGCACGCCGCGAGCGCCCTCGATCGAGGTCTCCTCCAGCAACGGGCTGGAGATCGCCCGCTGGGCCGCCTCCACCGCACGGTTGTTGCCCTCGGCAATGCCGGTGCCCATCAGAGCCATTCCCATCCCACTCATGATTTCCTTCACATCAGCGAAGTCGAGGTTGATGATGCCGGGTATGGTTATCAGGTCGCTGATGCCCTGCACGCCCTGGCGCAGGACGTCGTCGGCGAGGACGAAGGCGTCCAGGAAGCGGGTGTCCTTGTCAACAGTGTGCAGCAGACGCTCGTTGGGGATCGCGAGCACCGTGTCGACGCACTCGTGCAGCTCGCGCAAGCCCCGCTCGGCTTGCATGATGCGCACGCGGCCTTCGAACACGAAAGGCTTGGTCACCACCGCGACTGTCAGAGCGCCGAGCTCCGCAGCCAGGCTGGCCACTATCGGTGCAGCGCCGGTGCCGGTGCCGCCGCCGAGGCCGGCCGTCACGAAAACCATGTCGGCGCCCTCAAGCGCATCCATGATCTTGTCGGTATCCTCGAGCGCCGCCTGACGGCCTTTATCCGGGTTGGAGCCGCAACCAAGGCCCTTGGTCAGCTTGGAGCCGATCTGTAGCTTCACCGGTGCGTTGTTCATCTTCAGATCCTGAAGATCGGTGTTGATGGAGATGAACTGAACACCGCGCACATCACTCTCGATCATCCGGTTAACGGCGTTGCCCCCGCCGCCACCGATACCGATAACCTTGATCACCGGCACCACGGTGTCTTCCTCGATAAAGTGGATGGGCAGCGTCGCGCGCCTGGATTCGACCTGGTCACTCATTACACATCCCCCGGCTCTATACCCGGCCATGGAAAGCGATGGCAGACTCTATAACACCACCATACAGGTTATAGTGTTTAGAATCAAGCAATTATACTACATTTTGATTTTTTTCACAACAAGACGTTTATGCAGCTTGTCGATTGCGCTAAATGATTGAGGGGATTGGAATAAGCAAACGTTTCGCGCTCAGTGTACGATTGATTTCCGCGCGTAAAAGCCCTTTTTCACGAACATGCAGGCCGAGATCCAACAATGCGCCCCGCACAGTACACCCGGCGCGGTGACCGAATTGCAGCCGGTCTCGCTGTGGTCGCCGAGGATCGCGCCGAGCTTGCCCATGCCGGTCTCGACCAGCTCGTCGCCGAAGCGCAGCCTGATCTCCGGGAACCTCTCGTTCAGCTTGTCATCGGCGCGCCGCAATTGCAGGTTGGCTAGCTTGGTCCCGGCGCCCAGATTGACGTAGGAACCGAGAATGGAATCGCCGACGTAGGCAAAATGGCCGGCCTCGGCGTGGTTCATGAACACGGAGTTCTTGACCTCGGTATCATGGCCGATGGTGCAACGCTCGCCGGTGAGCACGTCGCCGCGCAGGTAGGCTCCATGGCGGACTTCGGTCCCGCTGCCGATGACCGCCGGCGATTTGATCAGCGCTCCCGGCTCGAGCACCACTCCGGCGCCGATCACCACTCCGGTGCCGTCGACGACCAGGGCTTCGGACACCTCCACCACCCTGGTGACATAGACGATTGTCTCCTCGACGCGCGTCCTGCGCCTCTGAAGGTCGAGCCCGTCCAGCTTGCGGATCGGAAGAGCGGTGCGCGCACGAGCGATGGCTTCCTCCATGTAACCGCCAATGGCGGCGACTGCCTGCCAGGGTGCTGTTATGCCTTCGAACAGCTTCTTATGTTCGAACTCGTCGAGAAGGGGAAAGTATGTCGAAAGGTCGCTTACCTCGGGCTTCATGGGCGGAACCTCCGGTCAATTTATACCACAAGGGGCTCCGGCCTGAAATACTGCCTGTCAGGCAAAAAGAGGTTGGACCCCGGCGGGGGGCGCCGGGGTCCGGTGGTGTACAGGGGTGGAAGGGGGAACTTATAAGAGCTTCTTCAACGCATCCTCGATCATCGGCTTGGGGACCGCACCTATCACCCGGTCCGCAAGCTCGCCGTCCTTGAGCAGGAGGAGCGTAGGAATGCTATGGATGCCGTAACGGCCGGCGATCTCGCCGTGGCTGTCGACGTCCAACTTGCCGAATTTGGCCTGACCCGCGTACTCGTTGCTGAGTTCTTCGAAGATGGGAGCGATCGCGTGACAGGGACCGCACCAGGCAGCCCAAAAATCTACTATTACAGGGATATCTGACTTGACAACTTCCTCATCCCAGTTGGCTACGGTTAACTCAACGAGATTTCCAGCCATCGGTTCACCTCAGTTCGTTATTGTCATCAGTTATCAGGCTCCGTTCTCGTCCTATTCTATTACGCAGGGTTTTTAGAAAACATTCCAGAGCGAATGATATGCTTGGAAAAGACGAATTGTCTTCTCCCCCAATCCTTTTTCCCCTGTGTCAGGACGGCCTGCCGGCCCGAGACCTCAATAGCATAACGGCTGTCGAGGCTGCCGCCAAGTGGCAGACAAACAAACGGCGAATCGGAAGATTGACAAGGCGGCAGGGCTGGGGCTAGCCTCTGCCAAGGCCGGGGGCTGCCTACAGGGTGAGAAAGTGAAAAAGAGAGAAATCTTACGCCTCAGCTTGGTTCGATTCGCCACGTCGTTCCTCGTTATCCTGCTGGTGGGCGTGCTCAACCGGATCATGATCGCCGAGTTCGCCATCAGCAAGGTGCTGGTTGGCGTGATTCTCAGCCTTCAGCATCTCGTGACCCCTGTAGCTCTCTATTTCGGCTTCCGTAGCGACAAGCGCCCGCTGTGCGGCAGGCGGCGAGTCCCCTACATCCTGATCGGAATGGCGCTTTGCTGCCTTGCCCTGCCGCTGCTGCCCGACACCGCGCTGGGTCTTGCAGACGGGGGCGATTTCGCGTTGTTTGCAGTGATGGGAATCGTTTCCCTGCTGATGATCGGTGTGGGAGTGGCGCTTTCCTCGATGGCCCTGCACGCCCTTATAGTCGACCGCTGCCCGCCGGCTCAGCGCGGCACCGCTCTGACCTCGGTGTGGATTATCACCCTGGTCGGATTCATCGTTGCCGCGCCCTTTTACGCGTGGCTCCTGCCCGAATACGACCAGGAGATGCTGCGCTTCATCTTTCTTGGCACCGCCATCGGCACGTTCGCCCTGACGCTGATCGGCGTCTGGGGACAGGAGAAGCCACAGAAGAAAGGCCGGGAGCAAACAGAACCGGCCCTCGCCGCCGTGCCGAATAACCACCGCAGCTTCAAGGAAGTGTTCAGCGCCCTCTGGCGCAACAGCCAGGCCCGCCAGCTGTTTGCCTTCCTGGCCCTGGCCGATTTCTTCTTCTTTATGCAGGAATACGTGCTCGAAGCCTACGGACAAGAGGTCTTCGAACTGTCCGTAGCTCACACCACGAGTTTTAACCTCTACTGGGGCGCCGGAGTCCTGATAAGCATGATTGCGGTCAACTCGCTGTTCAGTATCGTCCCCGGCCTCGGAGAAAAGCGAGTGCTGGTGGCCGGATGCGTCATCTGCAGCGTCTCCTTCGGCATGCTCGCCTTCTCCTCCCTGGGCGCGCTGGAGGCGGTGATCCTGCTGGCTGTGTTCATCATGGGTTTCGGTAAGGGCGTGTTCAACGTCGGCATGGCAAGGATGATGGTCCGCGTCGCGAGGCCCGATATCAGCGGCCTCGTGATGGCGCTCTGGGCTGTGGTGGGCGGAGTCGCGATCGGTCTCGGAGAGCTGGGGGGAGGAGTGATCGTCGACATTGGAATCAGAGCCACAGCAAGCATGCCGGTGGGATATGGTATCCTGTTCACGATGCAATCGATAGGAATTCTCATATGCCTGTTGCTGATCGCGGCAATCGACCTGCGCCGGTTCCACGGCGACCTGCAGCAGCGATTGCCTGTCCCGGAAGGATTGACTACCACTTTCTAAAATCTGCGGCCCTGCTGCTCCTGGGTCTCGCCGCAGCTGCAATTATCTCAGCGTGCGGAGGGGCACCTGACGGGGGCGGAGAGGCTGTCCTGACCTACACCTACGTAACGGGAGATCCCACGCCGGAGATCCTGGAGGTGCTCAGCCCGATAGAGGGACTCAAAGGGATCGAGATCAGGGCACTGACCGTGCCTTCCGAGGTCATCCCGGAGGTGCTTCTGCGCGAGCCCTACGTGCTCAGCCTCTCGACGGGCTCGTCGGCAATCGACGTCTACCTGCTCGACGCGCCCTGGGTGAAGAGCTACTCCGCCACAGGGTGGCTGGCGCCCATCTCCGGAGGGCAGAAAGAGGGCGGCGGCGAAGATATCGACCTCTCGCCGTTCCGCTCCGAACTTCTCGAAGTCACCAGCATCAGGAATAACAACGGCGATCGTGTTGTCCTGGCCCTGCCGTTTCAGACCAAGGGAAACATCCTTTTCTATCGTAAGGACCTGTTGCAGGCCGCCGGCTTCGAACCGCCGCAGACATGGGCCGAGTTGTTCAGCCAGTGCGAGAGCATCCTGGCCGAAAAAGGCGAAGGCAACGAAGACTGGGACGAGCACCTCCGCTTCGGCTTCCTCTTCCACGGCAAGCTGTTCATCAACGACTTCTATCCGATAATGTGGGGATTCGGCGGCGGAATATTCGATGAGTGCGGAGAGCTGGCGGTCGACAGCGCCGAGAACGTCCGCGCCCTGGCGATGATCGGTAAAATGCTGGGCGGCATCAGCCCTCCTCCCGGCGAAATGCGGAGGCTGGGCCTGTTCGACGACTACTCCGCTCCCGACAGGCTGTTCGCTTCCGGAGCCGCGATCTTCATGATCAACTGGAACACACGCCTGAGAGACCTCGAGTCCGGCCTGCCTGGGCAGACAATTTCCATCGACCAGGTCGGCGTGGCCCCGATCCCCGGCGAGGAGGCAGGACTCAGCTACTCCAACATCGGCTCCTTCTGCTGGGGCATCAACTACTACAGCCGCCACCGCGATGCCGCACGCCGCTTCATCGAGGCTATAACCAGCTACGAGGCGCAGCGCTGGGCTGCCCTGAATCGAGGGGAATTGCCGTCCCGCTGGGATGTGCTGAGCGACCCCGAAGTGCAGCGCCGCGCCCCGTCGATGCTCGAGGTCGCCAAGGTGTTCGAGCAGGTCCGACTGCGCGCGAGACCGTTCCAGCGAGAGATCAACGACATACTGGACTTCGCTCTGATGGAGACTATTAAAGGCGGACTCGATCCGCTACAGGCGCTTGAATATGCCCGGCGGGAGATTGAAAAAGAACTCAGCCTCCGCCACTGAGCACGGCGGAGCGAAGGAACCAGCCGGCGGCGGCTACGGCAGCAGCCTGCGCTCAAAGTTCTTCGCAAGCGGCATTATACTGCTGCTGGCCATCGTCACCACTCTGATGTTCTTCCTCCCCTTCATGAATTACGAGCTGGACAACCAGATCCGGCGCCAGGATCAGTTCAACCGCGATAACATACGCCTGGAAGCGTTGACGATTTCGAGATTGCTGGTCTTCGACCTCAGCCGAGTGCGGGAGCTGTGGGATATACTCTACGAGCCGGCGGATCCCGAGAGCGCAAACACCATCATCCCGGCGCTGCGCACCTATCTGTGGGAGAAGGTAACATTCAACTCTATCATCAGGGACATCGAGCTGCTCGACGACTCCGGCTACGTGAACCTCCTGCCGTTCGGCGTCGGACCTAATGCAGAAAACGACGATCCCGAGACCGATATCAGAAACTATATGGATATCACGGTTCCCGTCTACATCGAGCGCGAAAGCGCCGGCATCGTCAATGTCTTCATGCCGCTGTATATCGAGGGCACCCGCTGGGGCGTCGTCAAAATCTCGGTTGGCATTCAGGAAATCAGGGAGCAGCTCGAACAACAGGCAAGGGAACAGGACCGCTTCCGCTGGCTCTCGGGCATCTTCTTCATCGGCACACTGGCCTTTAGCAGCCTTGTCGGAGTGGTGGTGCTGGGGCTCTTGGCGCGCAAGATCACCGAACCGTTGAAACAACTGGCGCGCAACGCCGAGCTGTTCGCCAGAGAGGGCGACGTCGCCCGGCTGCAGAAAATCGAGGCGGAGGACGACGAGGTCGGCCTCCTGGCTGAGAGCTTTACCCGCATGGCCGGAGACGTCAGCCGGCTCCTGAGCGAAAAGGATGAGGCCTACGCCCAGCTAAAGGAGAGCCAGGAACAATTGCGCCAGAGCGAGAAGCTGGCCACGCTCGGCCAGCTCTCGGGCGGCATCGCCCACGAGATCAATAATGCACTCTCTCCCATCCGCCTGCGCTCGGAAGAAGTGCTGATGACCATCAGCGAGGGCGGAAAGGCGGAGTCCGAGGATCTCAAGGTCATCCTCAAGGGCATCGAGCAGTGTACCGCCATCGTGCAGAAACTACGCGATTTCGCCTCACCGAGCCTCGGCGATCGCACTCCGATAAACCTCAACAATGTCCTGCGGGAAACCGTTGCCCTCGTCAGGCGACAGATCGAAAAACGCGGCATCCGCATCGAAATGGACTTCAGCGAACTGCCAGAAATCAGCGCCAGCTCAGGCGAGCTGGAACAGGTCTTCATGAACCTCCTGCTCAACGCCAAGGATGCGATTATAGCTGCGGGCAAAGGCGCCGGCGGAATCAGGATCACGACCAGCGTCGGCGACGGAGCGGTCGATGTGGAGGTACACGACGACGGCGCCGGCATGGACGATGAGACGAAGGCACGCGTCTTCGAGCCGTTTTTCACCACCAAATCCGTCGGCGAGGGTACCGGACTGGGTATGAGCGTATCCTTCGGCATAATCCAGAGCCATGGTGCGGAAATAAATGTCGAAAGCAGTCCTGGAACGGGGACGACAGTGACGGTCCGCTTCCCGCTTCCACCCACGGGCTCCATTGAAAAAAGCGAGAGTAGATGAGCGACGACGGGAAGACCGTTCCGGCTGCCGAGCGCCTGCTGGTGGTGGAGGACGACGAGTACCTGCGCGACGAGATAATGCGGGTTCTCGAGCGGCGCACGAAATACCGGGCCGATTCCGCCTCGAGCGGAGAAGAGGCGCTGAAGAAGGCCGAAGCACAGCACTACGACCTGTTGATCACCGACGTGAGGATGCCCGGCATCGACGGCATCGAGCTGCTGGAAAGGCTGAAGCGCCGGCAGCCGAGCCTGGTGGGTATCGTGATCACCGCGTTCGCCGATGAGGAAGCTACAATCCGGGCTTTGAAGATCGGCGCCAGCGACTACATCCGCAAGCCGTTCTCGATACGCGACCTGATCGGCGCCATTGAGCGCCAGATAACCGTGATGCGGCTGCGCCGGGAAGCGGAGCGCTCACGCCGCTTGCTGGAGAGCCTGGTGCGCAGCGTCGACGCGGGCGTGATAGCGGTTGACGGCGAGGGACTTGTCGCCGAAATCAACGATGCGGCGCTGGAAATCCTGCAACTGCCCCGCGAGCGTGCGGTCGGGCGCGAGATCTCGGGCCTGTTCCGATTCGAGGGCGGCGAAGCAGCCGTCGAGTTGCTCCAGGAGTTGGAATCGAAGCGGGCGAAAACGCTCGAGCGGGAACTGACGTTGCACCAGGCCGGGCTGCCGATCACCTACCGCATGGCGGCCACCGCCATCCGCGAACCCGACGACCGCCGCCTCGGCACGGTGCTCCTTCTCAACGACGTCTCGCAGGTGATCCAGGCGGAGAAACTACGAGCCTGGAAAGATCTCGCCCGCACAGTCGCGCACGAGATCAAGAATCCGCTCACGCCGATCAAGCTCTCCGCCCAGCAACTTCTCTCGGCGATGGAGGCCGGGCCGGAGACCGTGCAGGCGCAGCTTGAAACCGCCTTGGCCAACATCATCAAGAACGCCGACCGTCTCGACACCCTTGCCCGCGAATTCAGCCGCTTCGGACGGCTGCCCAAACCCGATATGACGACGCTGGCAGTGAACGATGTTCTGAAGGAAGCGCTTGCGTCGTTTCGCGGGGACGCAGAGCAGAAAGGCGTCGAGCTGATCGCAAACCTGGCCGAAGATCTGCCCGGTATCAGCGGCGACCGCGAATCGCTCCTGCGCATGGCCGCCAACCTGATCTCAAACGCAGTCGATGCAATGCCCGGGGGTGGCAGGTTGACCGCCTCCTCGGCGCTCGCCGGAGACGGAGCCGTGCAAATCTCCTTCGCTGACACGGGCACGGGCATCAGGGAGGAGGTGCGCGACCGCCTCTTTCTCCCCTATGTCACCAGCAAACCCGGCGGAACAGGACTGGGACTGGTCGTGGTCAAGGAAGTTGTCGCGGCGCACGATGGCTCGATCGCCTTCGACTCAGCACCCGGCGAGGGCACGACGATTACCATATCTCTGCCCGCGCTTCGGTGAACCACGGTAGCTTGGTTTATTCGGAAACTAGAGTTCCCTGAACAACAGGAATCGGTGCAGCAACGCCACGGCGTGCGCGGCGATTGCCTCCTCACGCCCGGTGGCATCCATCCCCTCGTTGGTCTTGGCTTTGATTGAGACCTGTGCCACGCCGACATGCAATGCCGATGCGATCTTCTCCCGCATTGCGGGGATATACTGCGCCAGCTTGGGCTGCTCAGCGATGACTGTGACGTCGACGTTGCCGATCTTCCAGGCCTCCTCGCGCAGACGCTCGCCGACATTGCTCAGCAGCTTGATGCTGTCTGCGTCCTTGTATTTCGGATCGGTGGCGGGGAAAAGCGTTCCTATATCGCCAAGACCCGCAGCGCCCAGCAAGGCATCGATGACGGCGTGAGCTATTGCGTCGGCGTCGGAATGCCCCCCCAAGCCGAGTTCGTGATCGATCTCGACACCGCCGAGTAAAAGCTTGCGCCCTTTTTCCAGGGGATGGATATCGTAACCGTGACCGACGCTGATGTTCATTGCTGTGTGCCCTCCCGCAGGAGAAATCGTGCCAGCGCCACATCTTCCGCCGTTGTGATCTTGAAGTTGCTGCGGCGGCCCGCCACCACCGCCACCTTGAAGCCCAGCAGTTCGGCCGCGCCGGCATCGTCGCTCAGCTCTATGCCGCGTTCGTTGGCCAACGCCAGGCCTCGGCGAAGGATGCCGGCTGCCATGGCCTGGGGAGTATGCGCCCGCATGTACCGCTCCCGCGGGGGCGTGGAGCTTATCAAGCCGTTGGCGCCGACTTCCTTGATCGTGTCCTCGGCGGGCACGGCGGTTATGGCGGCGCGGTTGACGCGCGCGCGGCGGGCGACTTCCATTATCAATGAAGGCGTGACAAACGGGCGCGCGGCATCATGCACGAGAACAAGATCGTCGTCGTCCAACTCGAGGCTTTCCAGTGCCGCCAGCACCGTGTCCTGGCGCCGGTCCCCGCCGCCGCAGAAAACAAACTCCAGGGATAAGTCGTAACCGGCGATCTCTTCCTCCCGCTGCTGCTTCTCCTCCGGCAGAACCGCAAGAGCTACCCTGCGCAGGCCCGGCAGGCCGACGAACTTGCGCAGCGTGCGCACGACCATCGGCTCGCCTTCAAGATCGAGCCACGGCTTGGGCACGGGCATGCCCGTACGGCTGCCGACGCCGGCGGCAGGAATAATTACAGAAAAAGTGAGATCTTCTTCCATTTGTGTGTCTCGCGGAGAGGAACCGTTGGATGGTAGCCCTCCCCCCTGATAACTGTCAATTCTCTTTGACAACAACACAAACGGCTAGGTTTCCTCACGCCGGCGCACTTCATTGCACAGGTTGTGGGCTGCTCGTATCGGCTCGGGCAGGCGGAAGCGGCCGACGGCGGCCATTACGATGCCGACGGCGGAACGCAGGTCGCAAAGGTGGCCCCGCGAAACGAACACCGGTTTCACGCCCGAGCGAGTCCGCAATACGGCGCCGATAACCTCCCCGCCATCGGTCAAAGGCACCCATTCCCCCTTTCCATCCGGTGGATCTTCGTGGTCGCCGATAAGGCGTGTCTTGGCGCAACCGACCGTCGGCACACCCAGCCAGAGCCCCAGGTGCGCGGCGAGGCCTAGACGCCGGGGGTGGGCGTAACCCTGGCCGTCGAAGATCACGACGTCCGGGGCAAGCTCGAGTTGCGCAGTAGCCGCAAGAACGGCGGGGCCCTCCCTGAAACTGAACAGACCCGGGATGTATGGAACGGTAACTTTAATGGAAGCCGTCGCCGTCTCGACAACATCGAAGCTGCCCGGCTTCATCACCACCGCCGCCGCATGAATAAAGGGCGAGCTTCGCGAAGATGACACATCGACAGCGCAGACAAGATCGATACCCTTGGAATCGAGAGGCCGTTCGATCAGCTTTTCCCGGAGTTCGCGCTGCAGCTCTACCGCGTCCTTGTAGCCAATATCCCAGCCATGCAACGGAGTGTCGTTCCTCATAAACATTATCGCGTAATAACTATCGCTGAAACGGCTCAGTCGAGCGGCATGTTGTCCTGATACTTGTAAGCGCTGCCTGTGTTGAACAGGATCACTTCTTCGTCGCGGTTGATGGCGCCGGTATCGAGCAGTTTTTTCAATGCCGATAGCGTCGCGCCGCCCTCCGGCGCGGGCAGAACTCCCTCCTTGCGGGCGATTTCCCAGGAGTCGGCAAGCATCGCCTCGTCGCTGACCGCCACGGCCGTACCGCCGCTCTCGCGGATCGCGCGCAGGATGAGAAAGTCGGCCACCGCCCCCGGCACGCGCAAGCCGCTCGCTATCGTGTGGGCGTTTTCCCACAAGCGGGCGTGCTCGCTGCCCTCCTCCATTGCCCTGATGATGGGAGCGCAGCCCTCGCTCTGGACGCTGACCATCCGCGGCCGCTGCGAATCGATCCAGCCCAACTGCTCCATCTCATCAAACGCCTTCCACATGCCGACTAGGCCGGTGCCGCCGCCGGTGGGGTAGATGATCACATCCGGCAGGCGCCAACCCAACTGCTCGGCCAGCTCATAACCCATCGTCTTCTTACCGTCGACGCGATAGGGCTCCTTGAAGGTGCTGAGGTCGAACCAGCCTTCCCTCTCCTTGCGCTCGGCGACCATCTTGCCGCAGTCAGTGATCAGGCCGTCGATCAGGTGGACCTCCGCCCCCAATCCCTTGCACTCGAAAACAAAATCCGACGGCGTGTCGCGCGGCATAAAGACCACCGCCTTCATCCCCGCGGCGGCTGCGTAGGCGCTCATCGCCCCGGCCGCATTGCCGGCAGAGGGAATCACCACCGTCTCGATCCCCAATTCCTTTGCCCGGCTGACAGCCATAACCAGTCCGCGCGCTTTGAAAGAGCCGGTGGGATTCAGACCCTCTTCTTTAATCAGCAGTCGCTCCATGCCCAAAGCTGTGCCCAACCTTGTTGCGTGCAGCATCGGCGTGAAGCCCTCGCCCAGGCTGACGATGTTAGCCGGATCCACTATCGGCAGCAGCGGTCCGTAACGCCAAAGTGTCGGCGGGCCGGCCGCAACGTCGACCTTGGTGAACTTGCTCTTGGCCGCGGCAAGATCGTAGCGGGGAAACAACGGCACCCCCGCCGGCGAAAGGTTGTGCAGTTCCGAGGGATCGAAAGTCTCCCCGGTTTTTGTGCACTCGAGGTGAGTCATGTATGTCATTTATTTTCCTCCCCTGTGGCAGGTCCCATTAAACCGCGCGGGGAGCACTCGGGCAAGCTCTGGGAAGCGCGAGGCTGATTATAGTGTTGGTAGTGGTGGGAGACCGAAGATCAGGCCGAGGATTATCACAAGCGCCGCTAGCGCAACGGCTACGTACAACCAGAAACGTTTGTCCTCGTACCAACGCGTTGGAGCCGTGCCTGCGGGGACGGGGCGGCCCATCAACAGCGGATGAAGCTCGTCGAGCAGCACCTCGGCATCCGCATATCGCTCCCGCGGATCTTGCGCGAGCGCTCTGCCAAGCACTTCATCGAGCTTCTCGGGAAGCTTCTCGTTGAAATCCGTCAGCGGCTGGTAATCGATGCTGCCGAAACCGTCGCGCGCCGGCAAACGGCCGCTCAGCATCTGATAGATCATCAAGGCGATGCGGAACACATCGCTGCGCTGATCGGGTTCCTCACCTCGCTTCTCCTCCGGCGACTGGAAATCCGCTTCGTTGCGCACCGGAAGCCTTACGGGATCGGCTTTGGCGAAGCCCTCGCCGTCGACCAGCACGCGTCCCGGATGCAATCCGAGAAATCCCAAACCGGCCTTGGCGGCCTCTGCCGAGGCGAGGCAGAGCTGGCAGGCGATGCCGAGCGCCTGGTCGTAGCCGAGCTGCTTCTCGCGCTCCAGCCAGTCGCTCACGCTCCAGCCGGCAATCAGCTCACGGACGACAAAGGCTTGGTTTCTGTAACGGTCGACATTGAAGACCATGTGAATGTTTTCGTGCTTAATCGCCTCGAGTCCGGCGACCCGCCGTTCGAGGTCCGGAACGTCGGGGAAGAGCACCAGCTCGGCATCAGGACCGTCTTCTCGGCGGACTCGGTAGCGGGCCGGCTCCTCGCCCTCAAGCGCCGTGACAATTCGCCACCCGCCGATTTCGTCACCCGGCCTTAGATCAGCAACGGTCAAGGTCCCGCCCTCACTTGATATCGTACTGCCGCATCTTGTTGTAAAGGCCGGCGCGGGATATACCGAGGATCTTCGCCGCCTTGGTGCGGTTGTCGCCGGCTCTCTCCAACGCCTGGATTATCGTCTCCCGCTCTGCACCGGCCATCTGGCTGGAGAGGGTTTCGCCGAGAGCGATTTCTCCCGGCTCTTTCATAATCTCAGGCGGCAAAAGCTCAAGCCCGATGTGTTTGCCGGTGCTGATCAGCACCAGCCTTTCGATCATGTTCTCAAGCTCGCGGACGTTGCCCAGCCAGTCGTAAGCGATCAGCTTGTTAAGCACTGTAGGATCGAGCTCTCTACGTTCGACCTTGTTGACGCGGCAGATCTTGTCGAGAAAGTGCTCGATGAGCAGCGGGATGTCCTCCCGCCGCTCGCGCAGCGGAGGGATAGTCAGCGGAATCACGGAAAGGCGGTAGAAGAGATCGTTACGGAAGCGGCCCTCGTCCACAGCGCGCCGCAGGTTTTCCTTGGTGGCGGTTATGATGCGCACATCAACCTTGATCATCTCTGTGCTGCCCACCGGCTTGATCTCCCGCTCCTGCAACGCGCGTAGCAGCTTGGCTTGCAGCTGCGGCGGGAGGTTGCCTATCTCATCGAGAAAGAGTGTGCCGCTGTCGGCCTCGGCGAAGAGGCCGCGCTTGGCGGAATCGGCCCCGGTGAAGGCTCCCTTGGCGTGACCGAAAAGCTCGCTCTCTATCAGGTTTTCGGGAATGACCCCGCAATCGACGGCCACGAACGGCCTGTCCTCCCGCTCCGAGTGGTAGTGAATCGCCTTGGCGAAGAGTTCCTTGCCGGTGCCGCTTTCGCCGCTGATCAGCACCGTGCTGTTGGTAACGGCGATGCGTTCGACAAGCTCGAAGAGTGCGCTCATCGACTTGCTCTTGCCGATGATGTTGTCGAAACCGTAGCGCTCATCGACCTCACGGCGGAGCTGCCTCACCTGGCGGCTGAGGTCGCTGTGGCGCAACCCCTTCTCCACCAGTAGCAGCATCTCCTCGTTCTGGAACGGCTTGGTGATGTAATCGAAGGCGCCAAGCTTCATCGCTTTCACGGCGCTCTCGATGCTCCCGAAAGCGGTGATCAGCATGAAAGGGGCATGAGGCTGGCCGCGGGACGCAATCTTGAGCAGGTCGATGCCGCTGCCGTCGCCGAGGGCGAGATCCGAAATGATCAGATCGAAAACCTGCTCTCCGAGCAGCGCGGTCCCCCCCTCCACGCTCCCGGCACCGACCACGTCGTATCCGGCGCGCCCCAGGATGCGTTTCAGCAGCGCGACCATGTTCGGCTCGTCATCGACAACAAGAATTCTTGCTTTCACCTTACCCCCTCCGC
Source organism: uncultured bacterium (assembly GCA_965602675.1). Taxonomy (GTDB): domain Bacteria; phylum Acidobacteriota; class DATKUA01; order DATKUA01; family DATKUA01; genus DATKUA01. The sequence continues at coordinate 19,921 of CBFCZO010000026.1, forward strand.
CGGCAACGCCGGATCACTATTTCCCGGGTCCCGCGGGCAAATCAATTGTAACCTTCGTTCCCTTGCCGACCTTGCTGACGATGTTTACGCTGCCGCCGTGCGCCTCAACCAGCCGGTGGACGATAAACAATCCCAGCCCGGTGCCGCCGCCCTCCTTGTGGGTGCTGAAAAACGGATCGAATATCCTGTCTATCTGATCCCCGGGAATCCCGCGACCGTTATCCTCTATCTTTACCACAACACGGCCGTCCCGGCTCATTCCCACCTGCTCAAGTCCCACCTTCAGAACACCCTTCCGCTTTCTCTCCATCGCGTTGATCGAGTTCTGCACTATATTCATGAAAACCTGCTGCAATTGCTGCTCGTCGCCGATTAAGGGTGGAGCCTCCGAGTACTCCGTCTTCAGCTCGATGTTGCGGTCCCGCATCTGCAGGGCGTAGAGCTTTAGCGTTCTGTCGAGCAGCGAGCGTATATCCACAGGCTCGCGCTTGGTCTCGCCGGCGCGCGCCAGATTGAGAAGGTCCTTGACTATCCGCGCGCAGCGCTCGGTCTCCTGCTCGATCACGCGCAGGGATTCCTGATCGCCATCGCTCTCCGGCTTGTTGGACCGCAGGTCCTGGGTGAAACCCAGCACAATACCGAGCGGATTGTTGATCTCGTGCGCCACGCCGGCTGCTATCTGGCCCATCGAAGCCAGCCGTTCGCTGCGCAGCAGTTGCCGTTCGAGCTCATTGCGGGCGGTCACGTCGCGCACTATTCCCTCGATGCCGCGCTGCCCCACCTCGTCGTCGGTGAAGTTGACGCTCAGATCGGCGTCGAAGGTCGAGCCGTCGGCGTGCTCCAGCTTGGCAGGGAAATTGGTTACGTAACCGAATTCGTGGAGCCGCTCGAGCAGTTTCTCCCGCGCCTCGGAATCCACCAACATTTCCTGGAACTTCATGCCCTCCAGGTGGCCGCCCTCGCCACCCGGCGCACCGAACATCGCCTGCGCCGCTGCATTCAGAAACACGATCTTGCCCTTTGGATCAGTCTGGAAGATACCGTCGCGGACAGAGTCGAAGAGCCTGCTGAGGCGGCTCTCGATCAGCTGCAACTCCTCGTTGAGCCGCATTCGCTGCAGCGCAACGGTGATTTCGGTAGCCAACTGCATCAGTAAATTGCGGGTGTGCTGATCGATGCTTTGAGTCTCGAAACCTGCGAAGCATATTGAGCCGATTGCTGCTTCGTCGGAAAGCAGAGGCAGCACGCAGGCGGAAAGCAGTCCTTCCCCGGCCATCCAGGCTTCGTCTTTGAAGTGGCTGTCCTCACGAAGTTTTTCGAGAAAGATCATCTCCCGGCGCTGCAAAGCCTCCTCCGCCAGGCTGGCTCCCTCCTGCAAGGGCGGCTCGATCCCCGGCGCACCTTGCTCCGAATGCCAGGCCAGCAATCGAAGACTGCCGCGAGCGGATTCCCCGCCTTCGCTGCCCGCTTCGGTCTCAACCCGGAGAACAAGATAGGAATAGGCCACCGGCAGCAGGGCCCCCGCCTCCTTGGAAATCAGCGCGAAGACATGTTCCATCGGCAGGTTCGAAGCGATCGCGATCATTACCCTGTTCAGGATGCCGATCTCCCTTACTCGGCGATCGAGATCCTCGTTTGTGCTCACAAGTTCCCGGGTGCGCTGCCGCAGTTTGAGGCGCAGGTCCTCGAAGGAGGTGGCAAGCAGGCCAACCTCGTCGGTCGCCTCGACAGTGACCGGCTCCTCATAGCGCCCCTCACCAAGGGTGGATACGTAGCCGACGAGCTGCTTCAGCTTGGTGGTCACTCGGCCTGAAAAGAAAACAGAGATCACGCTGAAGACAATGAACGCCCCCAGTGCCGTGAGGTTGAGAGCATTCGAAATGCTGGCCAGCAGCCCTGTGGCTTCGGCGTTGGAGAACTGAATCAGCACCACCGCGACCGTTTCTCCCGTCATCGAGGTGAGCTTTTGAATTCGTGAAAGATAGGTCTCGCCGCCGACCTTAAATTCGTAAGTCCGATCGCTGTCAGGATCATCGGGTAAGAAGCTGGGGAGCGATTCGTGCTCAACACCGGAGTAGGTGGACATCAGGAGCTTGCCGCCGGTGAGAACGCTGAAATGATCGCACCCGCACGCCGACCGTATGTCGCCTATCGCGGAGCTGTCTATCGAGTAGCCGATCGTCAACAGGCCAAGAGTCTCAAGTTCGAGGCTGATCGGCACTCCCACCGTCAATATCAGGCGGTCGCGGTCGAGCACCACTTCGGTCAGCCCTCCCTGCCACTGCTGCTCCGGCAGCTCGGAAGTGTGCAAAGGCAATCCGGAGCCGTATTCCATCGGATTGTCCAATATCTGGTAAACCCAGCCGTATTTTAAGCTCTCGACCATCAGCAAATCCGGTTCGCGATTGCTGAGCTGCATCTGCAACACCGAGCCGAGATAATTGGGCTCCGTCCAATCCACAGCATCCGGAAGCATGTCCGATTCGGCCAGGTTGCGGGCCGTGGCCAGCACCTGTTCTTTCCGCGCGGAGATCCACTCGCTGAAGCTGTCCACGGAGAGCTCGACGCGCTTCTCCAGCTGCTCACGAAGGCCGCTGGCTACCATCGTGTTGGTGACCAGATGGGAGGTAAACAACAGGATGGCTACGATTGCCAGCGTGAAAATAAGCACCTTGGCGCGCAAGTTAAGCCGAATCATCGCGTTGCACCGAACCGAGAGTTGATATCCCGATGCGCATATTACAGAGCAGCGGCGTCGGGTGCAAGCCGGCCGTTCAAAGCGGGAGAATCCGCCGGCCTGGCACAACCTCGTTAATTACAACGAGTTAGCGGTTGAATAATACCTCTCTGCGATTTAGAATAGGCGAAACGGGTCAACACAAACATCAACTCGCCAGGGGAATCAGTCAGGGGCAGGAGAAAACCCAAATGAGCGATCCTGAAGGTCAAATCGGGCCGGAGGAACCCATGCAGCAGCAGGAATCAGGTGTGACTGAGGCACCGGTGCTCACCCTCCTGAGCGCGGTTGTCTTCCCGAACATGATTGCCAGCGTCCAGGTCGGGCGCGAAAAGAACATAGCCCTGATCGACAGCGTGCAGAAGGGCGAGGTAATCGGCTTGGTTCTGCAGAAAAACCAGGAGATTCGCGACCCGCGCGCATCCGACCTCTTCCGCATCGGCGTCACCGGTCGCATCCTCAACAAGATGAAACTCTCCGATAAGCTCTACCAGGTTTTTGTGCAGGGGCTCGAAAGAATCATGATAGAGAATTTCAGCAGTTGGGAGCCCTACATCACCGCGCGCCTGCGTCTGCTGCGCAGCACCGGCCCTTCCGAAACTGCGCTGCAGACACTGCGCGAACGGATTCTCTCCGGCCTCGAGCACTTCATATCCCTCGCTCCACGCGTGCCGGCCGAGGTCTTCGACATCATCAGGATGAACGCCGACACCGGCGGACGCCTCGCCGACCTGATTGCCACGCACATTCCCTTCGAGTTGCGCGACCGCCAGCAGATACTCGAAGCTCTCGACGCGGAGCACCGGCTGGAAATCATCCAGGAAATGATCGAGCGCGAAATCGAAAACATCAGGGTGATCAACGACGTCACAGACATCGCCAAAGAAGAGCTTGACGCGCAGCGGCGCCGCCAGTTCCTTCGCCGTCAGCTCAAGACGATTCAGAAGGAACTCGGCGAGGACCCCGACCAGAAGCGCATCGAGGAATTGCGCGAGCGCATCGAGGCGGTGGCGATGCCTCCGGCGGCAGCCGCGCAAGCCCAGAAGGAACTCTCCCGCCTGGAAGGGATGCTGCCCTCTTCCTCCGAATACAGCGTCGCGCTCTCCTATCTCGACTGGATACTCGAGATGCCCTGGGAGACGACGACCGAGGACAACACGAACTTCGAGCGCGCACGCGATATCCTCGACCGCCACCACTTCGGGCTCGACGACGTGAAAGAGCGCATACTCGAGTTCCTCGCTGTGCGTTACCTGCGGCGCGACGTGCGCGGACCGATTCTCTGCTTCAGCGGCCCCCCGGGAGTGGGCAAAACCTCGCTGGGTAAGGCAATAGCCGAATCGCTGGGGCGAACCTTCACCCGCATGAGCGTCGGCGGCATGCGTGATGAGAGCGAGATACGCGGCCACCGCCGCACCTACATCGGCGCCATGCCGGGGCGCATCGTCCAGAACCTGCGACAGGCCGGCAAGAGCAATCCCGTGTTCATGATCGATGAGATCGACAAGATGGGTTCCGACTTCCGTGGCGACCCCTCCTCGGCGCTGCTCGAAGTGCTCGATCCGGAACAGAACATCGAGTTCTTCGACCAGTACCTCGACCTGCCAATCAACCTTTCGCGCGTATTCTTCATCGCCACAGCAAACGTGCTGGCCAACATCCCGCCCCCCCTGCGCGACCGCATGGAGGTCATCGAGCTGCCCGGCTATATCGAGCAGGAAAAGGTGGAGATCGCCCGGCGCCACCTGCTGCCGCGCCAGTTGGAGGCCACCGGGCTGACCGCCGAAGATCTGCAGTTCAGTAACGCGGCGCTGCTGAGGATCGTGCGCAACTACACGCGCGAGGCCGGCGTGCGCAACCTCGAACGTCAACTTTCGAACGTCTGCCGCAAGACAGCCAAGCGCATCGTCTCGGGAAATACCGGTAAATTGCACGTTACAGTAAAGCAGTTGCGCTCGCTGCTGGGGCCGCGTTCCTTCGAGCGCGAAGGCGCAGCGGCTGAGGACGCCGTGGGTGTCGCCACAGCCCTGGCCTGGACCCAGTTCGGCGGCGAAATCCTCTTCGTCGAGGCGTTGGACTCGCCCGGATCCGGCGGCTTGAAGCTGACGGGCCAGATCGGCGAGGTGATGCGTGAGAGCGCGGAAGCCGCCATCACTTTCGTCAGAGCGCACGCCGGCGAACTCGGCATCGATCCCAAAGCGCTCGGCGAACGCAGCATACACGTGCACCTGCCCGCCGGCGCGGTCCAGAAAGACGGACCCAGCGCAGGGCTTGCGCTGGTGGTGGCAATCTCCAGCCTGATGTCGGGCCGTCTTGCGGATCACACCGTGGCCATGACCGGCGAAATCACCCTGACAGGCAAGGTGCTGGCTATCGGCGGCCTCAAGGACAAGGCGATCGCCGCACACCGCGCGGGTATCAAGAAGGTCATCATCCCCAAACGCAACATGCAGGAGTTGGAACAACTCCCCGCCGAGGTGCGCAAGGGGCTCGATTTCGTCCCGGTCGAACGCATCAGCGAGGCGATCGAGATCGCGCTGAAATAGGCACCGGCGCCTTTCTCACAGGCAGTGAACAACCGATGGAACCAAAACCGCTTGCATTTCGTCTACAACTGTAGTAGGTTGGATTTATCCAAGAAGGGATGTCCGCAGATGAAAAAGCAGTTGACCGGCCTGCAAGCAAAGATCATGAAGGTCCTCTGGGACCGCGGTGAAGCCAGCGTCGTTCAGGTTATGGACGCACTCACCTATGAGAAGGATCTGGCGCGCACGACGGTGGCGACGATCATCGGCCGTCTGGAAAAGTACGGCTACATCGCCCGCAGGCGCGACGGGCAAACGAACATCTACTACCCGCTCCTCAGCCGCGCCGACGCTCGCCAGTCGATGGTCTTCGAGCTGGTCGATTCCGTCTTCAGCGGTGACCGGGGACAGCTGGTCAGCCACCTGCTGAGCGACGAGGAGTTCAGCAAGGAGGACATCGAGCGGGTGAAGGAGATGATCCTGCAGCACGAAGAGAAAGCGGGGAGAGACGATGCTTGAGATACCCGATTCCGTTCTGTTTCCCGTCGTTTCCTGGCTGCTCAACTATGCGCTTCACAGCACCCTGCTGATCGGCGCGGCTCTCCTCATCACTAAGCTGATCCCGGAAAGGTCCGCAAGGGTACGTGAAGTGCTCCTGACCCTCGCTCTGCTGGGAGGTATCGTCACGGCCACGATCCAGCTCGAGACGAACTCGTCGGCCTGGGTTGTCAGGCAGGGCTCTGTAAAGTCATTAGTAAGGTTCGCCGGTGAAGCTACAGCATCCGATGCGGAAAGTAGAGATGCCGAAGCGGTGCTGCCGGCCAATATGGATCCGGATGTTTTAGCGCCGGCAGTAGCGCAGCAGGAGGTCTCTTGGGTCGACATGCTCGCCATCTCCTGGCTCGCAGGCGTTGTCATCCTCGGTGCCGTCTACCTGGCGAAGTGGTGGTTCTTCCTCAAAGATCTCGAAGAGCGCAGGCCGGTGGAGAATAGACCGCTGCTCGAGCTGCTCGAGGAGGTGAAGCATCGCGCGGGAATGAGGAGGGATATCAGGCTCTCGATCTCGGAGCGAACCTCCAACCTGATGGCGATCGGATTCTCGGAGATCTGTCTTCCCGAGAGGCTTCTCGACGACCTGGAGGAGGACGAGATTCGCAGCATCCTCGCCCACGAACTCGCACACCTGTGGCGTTTCGATCCTCTACGGCTCATCGTCATGAGCGTCATCAGCATACTTTTCTTCCTCCAACCACTAAACTTGGTGGCCGCGCGAAAGTTGCGGGCCGAGGCGGAGTTCCTCGCCGATGAGTGGGCGGTTTCTCAGACGGGAAAGCCCACGTCGATGGCTTCATCGCTGCTGAAAGCAGCCATGGCCCAGCGGCCGTGCCACCTCGCTCCTGCGACAGCCGGAATGGCCGGTATCGGAGCCTCCCTTGTCGACAGGACGAAGAGGATCCTTGGTAACCCGCCGGGCGACGAGTCGGCCTTCCCGCGATGTCTAACACTGGCTGCAATAGCGGCTTTCCTCGCGGTGATAGCCTTCACGCCGCGCATGGCAGACCGGCTGAGTACGGATCCCAATAGCGACGCATACCTTCGCTTCGCAGAGATGCAGAAGGAATTTCCAACCATGAGAGAAAGGTTCGGGAATTTACCCACGTCTCCGGACTTCCCTGAATCGCCGGCCGTAGCGCCGACCGAGGGCGATTCATCCGATCAGCTCTTTGAAAACCTCGGAATCGACAAAGAAAACGGCACTCACTTCAGCGCGCTAACGAGAAGTGGGCACGTGAACGGAGTTCATGTTGAGGCAGACGTCAGCAACGTCACTTTCGACACGCGCAAGGAGTGGATCTACAAGTTCGTGGAGGGGAAGGGCTTCCTGCTGGTCTCCTATCGCAGGGAAGGCGTCCGCTACAGGTTCGAGGTTTATAAAAGCCGGACCACCGGGTGGATCGACCGCCGGTTCTTCGTGGACGACACCGAGCGTACCTTCGACGATGACACCGAGCTGCTGCTCAAGCGTGCCCTGATCGAGATGCTGTACCTCGCCAGGGCGCCCGAAGAGACACACCCGCTTCTGCCCTAGTCGCTTCGCGATGACCACCCATTTCGGAAGCCGGGATAATGCTTTTCTTTGGTCTACACGTGTAGACAGCTCGTCAGCCGAATGCCTGACTTGAGCAGTTAGGAGGAAGCGATGATCGTTCAGTTCGTCAGGAAAGAGACGCTGGAACTGCTGTTCGGCCCGAAGTTCCTCATCACATTTCTCATCAGCCTCGTGCTGGTGCTCAGCAGCGTTTACTCGGGCTACGGGCAATACAGCAGCGAGGGTCGTTGGTTCGTCCAGGCAAAGGCCAGCAACGTCGAGCGGATGGAGAACCTCGGCAGTTACGGCAATCTCAAGGACAAGGGTACGAAGGCCCTGCGTCCCCCCGGCAAACTGGGCATCTTCGTCAAAGGAGTCGAAGGGACGATCGGCCGGGCGGCGTTGATCACGAGCAGTGCCGACCTGTCCCTCGGAGACAGCCGCAACAGCCTCAATCCGATCTTCTCGGTTTTCGGCGACCTCGACCTGGCCTTCACAGTCAAGTTCATCCTCTCGCTATTCGCTCTGCTGTTCAGCTACAACGCGATAAGCGGCGAGTGCGAGCGTGGTACGCTGCAGCAGGTGTTCAGCAACCGCGTCGGCAGGGCTTCGTTCATCATTGGCAAAAGCGTCGGCGGACTGGTAACTCTGTTGATCACCCTGCTGGTCCCGCTGCTGCTGGCACTTCTGATGCTGATGTTCAACTTGAGCTTCACGGGAGAGGAGTGGGTTCGCATCTGTCTGATGACGCTCGGCTTCTATATCTATCTTGCGATTTTCTACATGCTCGGCATGCTGATGTCGGCGATCACCCGTTCCAGCCCCGTCAGTTTTCTTCTGTGTCTTTTCATATGGGTTCTGGCGGTGGTGGTCCTTCCCAAGGCGGCGGTCAGCATGGCCGAGCAGGTGAGCCCCGCGCCTTCGATAGAGCACGTCGAGGCCCGGCGCGCAGCGCTGCAGAGGGAGTTCTACGGAGACCTGGAAGGCCGGCTTGAGCGAGCGCTGCTCGATGCCCTCAATCGCAATCTCTCCTACGAGGAGCGAGACGCAGTCCGCGAGCGGGCGTACGCCGAATCCCACGAGCTGATCGCGGAGGAGGAGCGCAAGGTACTCGACGACTACCGCCGCCGGCAGGTGCGCCTGTTGCGCACTGCCGAGACCTACGCGCGCGTCTCCCCGGCTTCCTGCCTCACCTTCGTGCTCAACCGGATCTGTACCACCGACACTGACTTGCGCGAGAGGTTCTTCTCGGCTCTGATGCGCTACAGGGACCGCTTCATCGTTTTCGTCGATCACTTGCGCAGCGAGAATCCCGATCTCGCAGACGGCGGGGTGTCGACCTGGATGCACAGGGACGAGGATGAGAACGGCAATCAAATCAACTCAGTAGAAGTCGACGCGCCGACCAGCATCATCGACGTATCGGGTATACCTGATTTCCTCATGCCGGCCGAGAGCCTGGGGGACACGGTGAAGAGCGTAATCCCCGACCTCGCCATCATGTTCATCGAAGTGCTGCTCTTCTTTGCCGCGGCTGTCGCTGCATTCCTGCGATACGACGTACGTTCCTAAAGTTTGAAAGCCGGCAGGTTCAGGCCTGCGCAACGGCCAGCAGGCAGGTTTTCAGGTAGCGCCCCTCGGGGAAAGCCGGGCTGACGGGGTGGTCGAACGGCTGGTAGGTCGCCTCCAGCTGGACGACGTTTACTCCGGCGTCCGACGCTGCCAGGCCAAGCATCTTCTGGAATTCATCCATTGTCACCAGCCCGGAGCAGGAAGAGGTCAGCAGCAGGCCGCCCTTGCGCAGCAGCCGCAGGGCCTTGGAATTGAGATCGAGGTAGCCGCGCATCGCCGAGCGCAGGGCGCCGCGGTGCCTGGCAAAGGCAGGCGGATCGAGGATTACCAGGTCGTGACGCTTGCCCTGCCCCAGGTGTTCTTTCATCAACGCCGCCGCGTTGCCTCGCACAAGCTCCTGGTTCTCCATCGTCACACCGTTGATCTCTATATTGGCGCGAGCCAGGGCAAGTGAGCTCTCGTCTCTGTCGACGCTGATCACCCGCTTAGCTCCGCCCAAGGCTGCGGCGACCGATGTGGCGCAGGTATAGCTGAAAAGATTCAGTACGCCGCGCCCGGCGGACACTCGGCGAACCAGCGCCCGGCTATCGCGCTGGTCCAGGTAAAAGCCGGTCTTCTGGCCGTCGGCGATATCGACTGCCAGCTTCATGCCGTTCTCTTTGATCCAGACTGTGGCCGGAGGCACCTCGCCACGCAGCGGACCGGCCGTGTCGGTCGCAAGCCCCTCGTATGAGCGCACTCCCAGGTCGCTGCGCTCGTAAATTCCCCGCGGCGCGAGGCGTTCCTCAAGCTCATCGAGAAGCAGATCTTTCAACCGTTCGGCCCCGAGCGTGTGGCACTGGACTACGAGGAAGCCGTCGTAGCGGTCCACAACGAAACCGGGCAGGCCGTCGGCCTCGGCGTGGATCAGCCTCAGCGAATCGGTCTCCTCAGTATCGTAAAACGGCGCGCGGCGAGCCAGTGCCGACTCCAGGCGGTTGCGGAAAAAGCCGGCGTCGATCGCCTGCTCCGGATTGCGGCTGAGAATGCGGACCGCGATCTGGCTCTTCGGGTTGTAATACCCTACCGCTATCGCAGAACCTTTCTTATCCCTCACGCGCACAACGTCGCCCGGCTGCGGCGAGCCTTTCAACCCTTTGATCGCCCTCGAAAAAACCCAGGGATGACCTTGCCGCAGCGGCCTGTCGACGCCCGGTTTCAGCAAGATTTCAGGTATTGGCATGGCCGCGTAGTATATCACAATCACCCGTCAGAGCGTTGACTGTGTAAAGACCTAAACCTAGATTGTAGGTAGATGGGAAAACCGATAACTCTTCTTCTCTTCATTGTGCCGGCGGCCGTGGGGGCGGTGCTGCTGACCGTTATGACATCCGCCCGTCCGCAGCAGGACGACTTCGCCGAGCAACGGCTGCTGATGGTCCGGCAGCAGATAGAGCAGCGAGGCGTAAGCGATCCTCTGGTGCTCGCCGCGATGAAGAAAGTAGAGCGTCATCTCTTCGTGCCCGAAAACATCCGCAGCTATGCCTACATCGACCGCCCCCTGCCGATCGGCCGTGGACAAACTATCAGCCAGCCCTTCATCGTAGCGCTGATGACCGAGCTGGCTGAGATCAAGCCGGGAAGCAGCATCCTCGAGGTCGGCACGGGAAGCGGATACCAGGCGGCGATACTGGCCGAGATCGGAGCCGAGGTTTGCAGCATCGAGATCGACTGCACCCTGGCCGAAAGCGCCAGGAGCAACTTGCAGGCGGCGGGTTACGGCAATGTGATCTCGAAGTGCGGCGACGGTTACGACGGCTGGCCCGAGCGCGCCCCATTCGATGCGATTATCGTCACCGCCGCGCCGCCCAAGATTCCCCACCCTCTGAAAAAGCAATTGAAGGTGGGCGGCATTCTGGTCATACCGGTGGGCGAGGAGGGAGGGATTCAGATCCTCAAGACGATCACCAGAACCGGCAGCGGTTTCACCGAGCGGAACGTCGAGTACGTCGCCTTCGTCCCGATGACGGGCAAGGTTCGCAGGTAAGCTTTAAAAAGAAGGCACTCAGGCCGCGGTTATATTGACTTCTACTATTCTGGGCCGCGCTTTGCCGATGCCGAGCTCTTCCGCCTTTTCCAGCAAAGCCATTCCCTGCTCCAGGCAGGAAGGGAGCTTCGCGGCTGCGCGCTTGACTTCGATCATCTCCAGAGCCGCGGCATCGACGGCTACGGGATCGGTCCCGATGATTATCGCCCCCTCGTTCGAAATCCATGACGGCAGCCCGACCGGACCGCCGTGGAAGACAACCCGTGTGGCATCCATAACCGTGAGGGAGTGCCCGCGTAACGGCTTCCGGCGCCAGATCTCCGCCACGGCACGCGAGAGGACTTCGGAGGAGGCCAGGAACCTGCCTTCGTCGTCGACAGATCCCAGCGCCAGCGACATAAGCGCTCCGTCAACGCCTACCAGCGGATGATGTTTCGCCGCCGGCATGTTGATGAGTGTGGCCGGCGCAGGATCGAGAAGCGAAGCATAGTGTGAGGGCCGTGCGGCCTCTCCGAGCCATGCGGCGGGATACCTGATCGAATCGCTGTAGCCCGACTGCCCGCCGTCGCGGAAATTAGAACTCTCGACCGATGTCACCCGCATGCGGCCGCGCCTGGTCTTCAGCCTCCAGGATCGCCTGCCGACGTCGGAGGAACGCTTCTCCCAGAGAGTCACCTGCCAGGGTTGGACAAGACGGTCGAACAAAGCTTCGAGAACAGCAACCGCCAAGGCGTCCCCGGTAGAGGCAAGAGGACTGTGCCCATCGAGCTTGATTGAAACGGGATGACCGGCGGCCAACACCGATGCCCAGGCCTCGGAGGCTTCGACGCCCAAAAGCCTGCTAAGTCCAAGGTCGAGCGCTCTCCTTGCCTCAAACCAGCCGTCAGCTGATGAAGAATCCGCCAAGCCGCGCACTACCACTGCGATGCCGCTGGTGGCGCTCGAACCGAAAAGCGTGCCTAACAAACCGGCGAACGGTACGCCGAAAACGAAAGTTCTTCGGGTTATCATCCTGAAACCTTTACACAATTATTAGGCCAAACACACCCTCAGCCTTATTAAATTCCGCAAAACTCACGTAAAAAGTCAATTTATTTCTTTTTATCCTTGACTCCTCCATATGTTCGAGGTTAGTATTAAACTAACCTTGAAACGGGGTGTGCGTCATCTAAGAAGATCCCACTATATTGTACCCAGATCTTTGTCATATCTAAGCTTTCACGCCTAAAAAGTCCATAATAGTGCACTACCGACAAGGTTAAGGTGCCCTTTAATGGGAGGCCATATTAAGGTAATGGCGGCCGTATCAGGCCGCCATTACCTTATCTACTGAAAAGTATAACGGATTACACACCTCGAGGTTAATTAACTGTAAATCACTCATTCTCCGGGAACGTAACGAGCGATGATGATCGTGATATCATCCTCCCGCGGAGCGTCCGCCGCGAATCTCTCGAGGTCATCGAGAATGCCTTCCATCACCTTCGTCGGGTTACTCCCACCGTGGCGCTTCACGCTTTCGAGGAAACGTTCGTAACCGAAACTCTCACCCTCCTTATTGGTTATCTCCACCATTCCGTCGGAAATGAGATAGAAGAGATCGCCGGGGAGAAGCTGCAACTCACAGCACTCTACATCCAGCCGATCGCGCACTCCCAGAGGGTAGGATATCGACTCCAGCCAACGCAGCGAGCCGTCGCCCGGCCGGTAGAAAAGCGGATAAATATGCCCGGCATTGGCGAACGTCATCTTCCCCTGCTCGCTGTCCACCAGACAATAGAGAAAAGTCATCAGAGTGCGTGAATCGCCCACCGTTCTGACGACCGTGTTGAGCGTGGAGAGCACTTTTGAGGGCTCCGAATCGTTCAGGAGTTGCGCCTGGAAAGCGCTCTTCGCCATCGCCATCACCAGCCCGGCGCCGAGACCGTGGCCGCTTACGTCGCCGATAGCGACACAAACCTTGCCCTCAGCCTCCGCAAAATCGTGGTAATCGCCGCCCACGTCGTTGGCCGGCGAAGTGAAGCTGGCGACCTCGAAGCCCGGTAGTTTACTGTCGCGGGATGGAAGCAGCGAGAGCTGGATGTCGCGCGCAATCTCGATCTCGTCGCGGGCGCTCAGCTTGTCGGCGAGCTCGAGCGCGAGGAGGAAAGAGACGATGATGAATCCGTAGATTAACAGGATGGGAGCATCCTCGCGTATTGCCGAGCCGGGCGGTGAGGAGACGATCACAACCGATGCGACCGCAAATATAGCGAACGCAACTCCGTAAATAATCCGCCTCGCCGGTGAGAGGGCGAGCACAAAACCCCAGAATACCCTTCCCAGGGCCTTGAAAGCGCGCCGAATCTTGCCCCCCTCTCCCTCTTTCCCGCTCTCATCACCGCCGAAGTGCTGGAATATCCCCCGTGTCTCCTGTGTGAACAGTTTCTTGAAGTCTCCCCGCTGCAGTCCGGCCGTGTATTTAGCGTACAGTTCCAGCGCACGCTTGATAATCCGGCCGAACTTACCCTCCCCACGCCGGTCTTCGCTTTTGCCTCTGTTCTCCATCTCAGAACTCGATAACAATTAATACGTTTGTTGCAGCCCGGAAGATCGAAATCATATCATGTGAGGATGTCTGCAACCAGCGGCCTTGCCGCGCGCCGCGTGCGTTGTTACGATTTGCGTAGGACCTGGCACTAGTCGGAGACACCGCTTCATGATGGAAGAGACGATACTGATCGCCGAAGATGACCTGGATTTGAGCGAATCAATTTGTGAGACGCTCAGGAAAGAAGGCTACCGCTGCCTGGCGTTCGCCAATCCTCTCGACGCCTTGGAAACGGCGAACCGGGTCGACATCGACCTGCTGCTCACGGATCTCAAGATGCCGCACATCGACGGTATCGAGCTGGCGCGCAACATCACAAGCCTCCAACCCGACTCCCGCGTCATCTTGATTACCGGCTTCTCGACCATGAACACCGTGATCGAAGGCCTCCGCCTCGGCATCGACAGCTACATCCTCAAGCCCTTCCGCTCCGAAGAGATCGTCTTCAACGTGAAAAAATCCATGGAACGCAGGAGGTTGATTCGCCAGAACCGCAATTACCAGGCGGGCCTGGAATCGATGGTCGTAGATCAAACGCGCGAGCTCGTGGACAGGTGCGGTAGGTTGAGCAGGTCGCAGTTTGAAAGCATTTTCGCAATCGGCAACATCATTGAGGCGCGTGACGCCTACACCCGCGGCCACACCGAGAGAGTTACGCTTTTCTCGGTGGCTCTGGCGGAGCGCTGGGGCTGGCCGGAACACCGCATCAGAGAGCTGGCGATCGGCTCCCCCTTGCACGACATCGGCAAGATCGGCGTGCCCGATGTAATCCTTAAAAAAAAGGGACCGCTGAATTTCAACGAATTCGAGCAAATGAAACTCCACCCGGAGATCGGCTATGAAATGGTCAAGAACAGCGACCTACCCTCGGTCGCGGTCGGATGCATCCTTTTCCATCAGGAGCGCTACGATGGAAAAGGGTATCCGTTCGGCCTGAAGAGCGAGGATATCCCGGAAGAAGGGCGCCTGATGACGGTCTGTGACGCTTTTGATGCGATGACCAGCGACCGCGTCTACCGCCCGGCGATGCCCGTCGAACGGGCGGTGGATATTGTGCGCGAATATGCCGGGGCACAGTTCGATCCGCACATGGCCGAGCAATTTCTGCAATTGATAGACGCCGGAGCCTTTGATCGCCTGCTCTACCTGGAGGAAATACGGGAGGAGTTCGAACAGCTGGTTGCCAGAATGACCGAGATCTGAGGTGCTTCGCATGCAAGCCATAAATTTCGCGAAGGTTGTCTGCGGCGGCAATGATTTCATCATCGTCGACGGCCGGGAGCGCTTACCCGAGGGGGACCTGTCCGATCTGGCGCGGAGCCTCTGCGACCGCAGGGCGGGGGCCGGAGCCGACGGACTGATTATCCTTGTCACCGATGATGAGTTGCCCTTCGGTATGATGCTTTTCAACGAAGACGGTTCAAGCGCCGACGTCAGCTATAACGGCAGTCGCTGCGCCGGCCTTTACGCCTATCGGGAGGGCATCGCAAGTGAGGAATTCAGCTTCGCCAGCGAGGCCGGGATCGTGGGAGTAAAGGTCAGCGGCGACGACGTGTCGCTGGCTATCCCTCCACCGAAAGGCTTCAAGATGGATCTGAAGGTTACGGCGACCGGCGGAGAGGATGTAACCGGCAACCTGGCCGACGTGGGCATACCTTATTATGTGATCTTCCGCGAAAACCTTGAAGAAGCCTGGGTGGAGGTCGTTCCCCCGCAGCTTCGAACGAATCGGGCTTTCCCTTTGGGCTCTAACGTTGCGGTCGCTCGACCGCCGGAGGGCGGGATCTGCAAAGCTCGCTTCTTCGAGCGGGGAGTAGCGGAAGAAACCCCTTCCAGCGGCTCCGGTTGTGTTGCCGTGGCCTTGACGGCAGCCCTGAGATTCGGGGTGGAGTCACCTGTTAACGTCAGGACGAAGGCGGGGGATTTCGAGATTCTCTTTTGCCGAAACGGCGATCTGTTCTCCGACATCATCTCCGCAGGCAAGGTAAGCTACCTTTTTCGCGGAGAAACATTTTAATCAAATAACTCAGAATAGAGTCGGTCAGCCATGGGGAACGAGGAAGAGGGGGTGGTGGATGTCTCCATAGTCATGCCGGTGCTCAACGAGGAACTTACGCTACCTCATTGCATTGAAAACGCAAAAAAGGCTTTGAAACTTCTCGAGAGCAAAAATCTCACCGGCGAAATTGTCATCTCCGACAACGACAGCACCGACGGCAGCGCATCGCTCGCCTCCCGACTCGGCGCACGAGTAGTCTCCTGCCCGGAGCGTGGCTACGGCAGGGCACTGATTCGCGGCATCAAGGCCGCGCGTGGGCGGATGATCGTGATGGGGGACGCCGACGGCTCCTACGACTTCACCGATTCCATACCAATGATCGAGAAGCTCCAGGAAGGCTTCGAACTCTGCATGGGAAACCGATTCGCAGGCGGGATAATGCCCGGCGCAATGCCGTTCCTCAACAAACACTTTGGAAATCCGCTGCTGACCGGGATCCTCAATCTGTTGTTCAGATCAGGGATCGGCGACGCACACTGCGGGCTCAGAGCCTTCACTAAGGAGGCATTCGCTAAGATGCGGCTCTGCTCCCGCGGAATGGAGTTTGCCAGCGAAATGGTTGTCAGGGCTGCGCTGCTCAAGCTCAGGCGCACCGAGGTGCCGATCACTCTTCACAAGGACCTGCGCGACAAGCCGCCCCATCTCAGGCCATGGCGTGACGGCTGGCGTCACATCAAGTTCCTGATGCTCTCCAGCCCGCTGTGGCTGTATTTCATCCCCTCAGGCCTGCTGATCGCTTTGAGCAGCTTCATCTTTATCACGCTCTTACTTACGGACCGTTCTGAAGTCTTCGCCTTCGGCGGCTTCTGGATCGGCGATCATTGGTTCATTCTGGCCGGAGGGCTTTTCACCCTCGGATGCAACGGTATTTTGCTCGGGCTGGCCGCTCTGATCCAATCCATCAACCATGGTCACCGCAAGTCATCTCCGTTGCTGCTGCGAATATACAAATCGATTACCGTCGAGAAAGGGTTCACACTGGGAGGGCTCTTCTTTCTGATAGGTATTGCCATGCTCGTGCACGTCTTTCTCATCTGGACCTCGTCGAACTTCGGCCCCATGATGAGAATCCGTGAAACGGTTATAGCAACGACCTTCATCGTCGTCGGCATTCAGGTTTTCTTCAGCGGATTCTTTCTCAGTTCGCTCAAGGAAGACTCGAATGAAGAGCCCGGAGAGTAAACCGGATTCCGGTTCGGAGGCTGCTGATCTCCGCTTCGATCACTTTTCTCCGACGTAAACGCGCAACTCCGGCAGGTGCCAGATATCCCTGTAACCCCTGATGCGGAACTTTGTTGCACGGCTGGGCCTGACTTGCACCACCAGCCTCGCAGGCTTGCGATTGAGTAATAAATCGGCGGCTCTGGCCCGCAGATATCCCCCGCTTCGGCCTTTTGTAACGTCGCGCCATTCCCCGTCGACATCGGCCAGGATCTTAAGGCTCGATGGAATCCGCGCGCCGAGCGCGTAGCCGTAATCCACCATCACGGCATCCAGCCTCTGCCCGGATTCCAGGCTGAACTCCAGCACCTCGCCCGCCTTGAGTTGGAGACTGCGCCGGTGGAATGTCACGCCGTCTCCGAGCTTGGCTGCAATATCCGGCTGTTCGACTACCGGCATCGACCAGCTCAGCGAGCCCGCCAACTCCTCATCATCGAAAACCATGCCGCCGGCAGTGGGCTTCACATCGAACAGTTGCATTCCGCCCCGACTACCCGCGTGCGCCGGTTCGCCCCCGGTCGTCGCTGCCTCCCTACCCTTCAGGAATGACGACCGGGCCAGCACGGAGTCGATATTCCACCTTCGCAACAACCAGATGGATTCCCTCGAAGGAAAGGAGTTGAACACCTCTCGCGCGTGCCCGAACCACGGTGGGGCCAGGCTGTTGACGCCGGCGACAATCGGCCGGCCGTGCTCCCGTTGCCAGAGCATGCGGAACATCGCAACGTGGCTGTTCCATTCGGTGAGCGGCAACTCGAGAAGGCCTCCTTCGCCTTCGGACTGCGCCAGCAAAGAGTACCCTTCGGGCAGCTTCGGGAACTCCACTTCCCCGAAAGAGGCACCGATCCAGCCGGCAAAAGCCGCCACAACAATAAGTGCCGATGCGGTCGAAGCCATCCACACGGGCCTCCCCCGTAATCCCTTCCCAAGTTTGAGAATCAGGCCCAGCGCAAGGAAGAAGCCCGCCAGCGGGATTATCCGGGAGAGCGCCCGCAACTGCCCGAGCGGTGGAAAAATCCAGGACACGGCTCCGAAAATACCGCATGCGACCTCCGGGCCCCTGGCGAAATAGTGCACCGGGCTGCCAAGCGCAAGTAGAAACAGCACCGTTGCCGCCAGCAATACCGCGCTGCCCAGGAATGAAATCGTCGCCGTGCCGCCACGCCAGGGTCGGGGCCAGGCTGCCAGCTTGACCACCCAGCTCAGCAATAGGCCCCAAATGATAATGTCCACCGCTATTCCGCTGATCTGCAGTAGTTTCACGCCGAATACCCACGCTCCGAAAACAACCAGGAACAAGCAACCGAAGACCAGCGTCGCAGTTCTCGCGGTTTTGAACAGGCGGCCCATTGGTTCCTTTTTACTCGGCTGTGGGCTTGAACGATCCGTGCGGCTGCGCCGATCGAGTAAGGAGATAAAAGGCAAGGCCAGGACGAAGAGGCTGGTTAACATCAGGGCGTGGCCGGGATAGTAACCGTCAAATCTTTCCGGGGGCATCAGAGGAACCATAGTCCCCGCGACCTCTGGAGACGAATACGCCAACGCCCCGAGCAGGGCCGGATGCCAGCGCCGCGTCTCCATGAACTCCTTTTCAGAGTAAGCGCCCATGTCCCAACGGTCCGTCAACCAGGGCCCCATCGCCGCCGCCGTAAGTATGCCTGCGATGAGTGTGACCAGTGCCAGCATGCTGATGTTTTTCCAAAACCGCTGCTCCCCGCGACCGGTGAAAAGAAGTGGGATCAGGAACGGCGCTATGCAAACCAACATCACCGACGTATAGATGCTCGCGTGCACCAGCAGGATGAGCGAGACGGCGAGGCCAAATGAATTCCAGAGAGCAGACTTGCCTTTGCAAATCCTCACGGCGAAAAAAACCGCCAGCACCAGCCACTGATTCGAGAGGGTCTGAATTCTGTCAATATAAATACCGTAGGTGGCGATCAGCACTCCCAGCATCCCCCCGGCGAGCGCCATGGACCTGCCGACACCCAGCTCCCTCAGCATCAGCACCGTGGCCAAGGCTGCCAGGATCACCGTGATTATCCGCGAGATCTCGACGATCAGCAGCGGCCGGTCGCCGACTATCAGCCTGATCGGTAACGCCAGAATGGACTCGGAGAGGAACGTCGTGATCGACCGCAGTGAGTTCGGATCGGGGTAGTTGAAAGGTGGCGAATAGTAATCCAGTGGATCGCGAAGCAGTTTGTCGACACCGTGGTTGACGACCGCGGCGAAGTGGATCGGATCGGCATTATTATTTGCGCGCGAGAAAATCGTCCGATCCGGATCGCTGGTCACCGGAGCGACAAATAGCGCCGCCGTCAAGCTGAGCACGCCGGCAAAAATCCAGAAGCCGGCGGGCAAGATCCATCGCTTGTTGGTCGTTCCGGACATCGAAGCGATTCTTCTCCGGTCGGTGCTCCCCTCAGCGCTTGGTTATTGACAGCAAACCCGACA
>CBFCZO010000027.1:0-38476 GCA_965602675.1 uncultured bacterium
AAAAGAATATAAAAACGACCTGATTTTCATGGCGCCACCTTTTAGGGATTTACGGATTGTCTAACACCCTTCCCGAAGAGATTCTATCTCAAGTAGCGGTAACTTCACAATCTTTTATCACTTTGGATTAAAACCACTTTGTGTAACAAGTTCTGACTGGACGGGATGAACCGGGGTCGTTATGATAACCAACCGCATTTTGGGCGTTGCAATCTCGCACGGGGAGGACCCATGAAGATCGTTGAGTGCGTTCCGAATTTTAGCGAAGGGCGCGATATGGCCGTGATTGATGCTATCACGGCGGAAATAAGCGATACCGAGGGGGCAGTCCTGCTGGACGTCGATCCCGGGGCGAACACGAACCGCACTGTTGTTACCCTCGTCGGCACGCCGGAGGCTGTTGTTGAGGCTGCTTTCCGGGCGATAAAGAAAGCCGCAGAATTGATAGATATGAGCGGGCACACCGGAGAGCACCCGCGCATGGGCGCCACTGACGTCTGCCCATTCGTTCCGGTTTCGGGCGTCACCATGGAAGACTGCGCCGAACTCGCCAGAATACTTGGCAAGCGGGTCGGTGAGGAGCTGGGAATTCCTGTTTATCTCTACGAAAATGCCGCGTCACGGCCTGAGCGCCGGAATCTGGCGGATGTCCGGTCGGGCGAGTACGAGGGATTGGCGCAGAAGCTGAAAGACCCGGAGTGGAAGCCCGACTTCGGCCCTGCTGAATTCAACGCCGGCGCGGGAGCCACTGCGATCGGGGCGCGCGAATTTCTCATCGCCTACAACATCAACCTGAACACCCGAGATCGCGCTCTCGTGCACGACATAGCTCTTACCATTAGGGAGCGCGGTCGCTGGCAGCGCGGTGATGACGGCAAGTTTGCCCGGGATGCCGACGGCAACAAGGTGCGGCAGGAAGGGATGTTCCAAAACTGCAAGGCAATCGGCTGGTACATCGACGATTACAGGCGCGCGCAGATTTCGATAAACTTCACTAATTACAAAGTGACGCCGCCCCACATCGTCTTTGAGGCCGTGCGTAAATTGGCCGTGGAAAAAGGTTTGCGGGTGACCGGATGCGAACTGGTCGGGCTGATTCCCAAGGCAGCCATGCTCGAGGCCGGCCACTATTTCCTCAAGCAGCAGGGTAAGAGCACCGGTGTACCCGAGCGCGAACTCATCGAGATCGCGGCCATGAGCCTCGGGCTGAGCGAGGTTGCGCCTTTCGACGCTAACGACAAGATTGTCGAGTATCGGGTGGAAAAGGTCGGCGATCTCGTCGGACGAAGCGTAGTCGATTTGGTCGATGAAATATCGATCGATTCGCCGGTGCCCGGCGGCGGCAGCGTTGCAGCGCTCTGCGGCGCTCTCGGATCAGCGTTGACCTCCATGGTTGCAAACCTCACACACGGCAAGACGGATTACGAAGAAGTATGGGATGAGGTCGTTGAGATTGCCGAGAAAGCCCAGGCCCTGAAGGACTTCTTCGTCAAGGCTGTCGACCGTGACAGCCAGGCATTCGATGCCGTGATGGCCGCCATGAGGCTGCCAAAGCAGAGCGATGAAGAAAAAGCTGCTCGTGGCGCCGCGATAGAGGAGGCCAGCAAGGGAGCGGTGATGGTGCCGATGGAAGTACTGCGCAAGGCACCTGAGGCAATGGAACTGGCCGGCAGAATTGCAAAGATCGGCAACGTGAACAGCATCAGCGACGCCGGAGTGGCCGCTCAATGCGGTCTGACCTGTGCTATCGGAGCCTCCTACAACGTTCTGATCAACCTTCCCGGTATCGAGGACGAGGAATTCACGAAGGACGCCGCCGGGGAGGCCGCGGAAATCCGCGCGAGAGCGGAATCGATTGCCGCGGAAGTCGATAAAACGGTACTTTCGAAAATAGGTTGAGATAAACAATCGTATTGATGACCAGCCGGCAACACCCGACAAGAAGGCCGAAGGAATGATTTGTTTCCTCGCGCAGGCACAGCGGACAATGAGGGCATGAGTTTTAAGCTGAAGCTGATTATCTGGATCGTTGCGCTGGAATTCATCTTGATTTCGGCGGTCGGTGTTGTCGTGTTGTCAAATCTGCCCAATGGGGGCAGGGATTTTTCATCGCTGGTTTACCTGGAGGTGGTGATCGCCGCCGTCATTCTCGGCAGCCTCACAGCCATTGTAATCGTTTCTCTCACATCCAAAGAGATAAATCGGGAAACAGGTGCCCTCCACGAGGTCTGGGAGAGATCCCTCAGGATAATGCACACCATCCCGGCCGGCATCGTCATCGTCGACCCCGAGAATCATCGGATTGTCGAGGCAAATAAGGCGGCACTCACAACGTTCAAGGCGCCGAAGCACAAGGTTATCGGACAGCTCTGCCATAAGTTCCTATGCCCTGCGGAGGATGGCTACTGCCCGATCACCGATCTTGGGCAGGACACGGATCGTTCCGAACGACTTCTGGTGACCGCAAAGGGCGAACAGGTGCCGGTCCTCAAATCGGTGGTGCCGTTTCAAATGCACGGCAGGAAGCATCTGCTCGAAATCTTCTTCGATGTTTCGCAGCAAAAGGAGTTGGAACGCCGACTTAAAGAAGCCTACACCCAACAGCAGAGCATGGCGGACTACGACCTGCTCACAGGCGTGCTCAACAGAAGGTCGATTTCCAGGCACGCAGAGGCCGAGCTGAGCAGGGCGGAGCGCGGCGGCGAACTCAGCGTGGTCCTGATGGACCTGGACCGTTTCAAGCAGATCAACGATACACACGGCCATCTCACCGGTGATGATGTTCTCAAAAAGACGGCAAGCTTGATTCTCAGCAGCATCAGGCCTTACGACTGGCTGGGCCGCTGGGGCGGCGAGGAATTTCTGCTGCTGCTTCCCGATACCGGCATTGAGGAAGCCGCAAACATTGCGGAGAGATTGCGCTCGGAGCTTCACACTAATCCTCTGCGGTTGGAGGCAGGAGGCGAATTGCGGTGCACGGCCAGCTTCGGCGTCGCCAGCACTGCCGAGACCGGGAAGAGCTTCGTTTCGCTTGAGACGATCGTCTCACTGGCCGACCAGGCTCTCTATCGAGCCAAGAACGAGGGGCGCGATCGCGTCTGCGTTGCGGATTTCGATCAACAAAAAAACAATTAGCCGTATCGATTCAGTCACATCCGACCTGTGTAATGACCCTTTCAGACTATCAGGACTAAAGCGCACATAATCCTCGTATAAACAACCGTAGATGATGTAGTGGCTCAAAAAGGGATGTAAGAACATTGAAAAAACTAATAAGCACTATTTCACTAATGAAATCAAGAACTTCGCTATCAGTCGTAATGATTGCCGCTATGGTAACCGGTTTTCTCCTGTTTTCTTCGGCCGGATGCAATATCGAAGGAAAGGAAAGCAGCCAAGTGGAAAAATTCGAGGGCAAGGTCAAAGCTCCCGATTTCCCCGGGGATCTGGAATGGTTGAATACGGGCCGCAGGCTGAGCTTCGAAGATCTTCGGGGCAAGATCGTGATGCTCGACTTCTGGACATATTGTTGCATTAACTGCATACACATCATGCCGGACCTGAAGAAGCTGGAAGAGAAGTATGCCGATGAACTTGTGGTCATTGGCGTGCACTCGGCCAAATTCGACACGGAAAAGGAAACCGACAACATCCGCCAGGCCATCCTGCGATACGAGCTCGGTCATCCTGTGGTCAATGACAGCCGCCTGGAAATCTGGCGTAGCTTCTCCGTGCGCTCGTGGCCGACAGTCATGATCATCGATCCCCGCGGCAAGGTGGTCGGCTATAAATCGGGAGAAGGCGTCTTCGATGCCTTCGATCAGTTCCTTGGCGAAATGATCGCCTATTGGGACGCCAAGGGAGAAATCGATCGCTCGCCGCTCGAACTGGTTTCGGAAAGGGACTCCGTTCCCTCGAGCGTTCTGAGTTTTCCCGGCAAGGTTCTGGCCGATCAGGCGGGTAACCGCTTGTTCATCTCTGACAGCAACAATAATCGCATAGTCGTTCTGTCGCTCGATAATCATTCGGTGCTGGAAGTTATCGGCGGCGGTGAAATCGGTTTCGAGGATGGAGACTTCGAAAAAGCCCTATTTAACCATCCGCAGGGCATGGCGATTAGCGGCGACAGACTCTACATCGCCGATACCGAAAACCATGCGATTCGTGTGGCTGATATCTCCACCCGCAAGGTCGAGACACTGGCGGGAACGGGAGAACAGGCCCGGCAGTTCAACGTGCCCGGACCCGGTGTGGAAACGGCGCTCAATTCCCCCTGGGATCTTCAGATCGTCGGCGGTTCGCTCTACATTGCCATGGCCGGTTCGCATCAACTCTGGGTGATGGATTTAACCTCGAATCATGTCAAACCCTACGCCGGCTCAGGCCGCGAGGCGCGTGTGGATGCGCTCCTTCTCAAAGCGGCTCTGGCCCAGCCCTCGGGGTTGGCGACAGACGGCACAAAGCTCTATTTTGCCGATAGCGAAATCAGCTCGATTCGCTCGGCCGATCTGGACCAGGCCGGTTATGTCGACACGATTGCCGGCGGCGATCTATTCGACTTCGGCGATGTTGACGGAGTCGGTGATAAGGCGCGCTTCCAGCACCCTCTCGGTGTCGCTTATTCCAGCGATACGGTTTATGTGGCCGACACCTACAATAACAAGATACGCAAAATAGACCTGCCCACCAAGCGGGTCACCGCCTTCTTGGGTAGCGGCAAGGAAGGGATGGCCGACGGAGCGCAGGCGACGTTTGACGAGCCCGGCGGGCTGAGCATAGCCAACGGCAAACTTTACATAGCCGACACCAACAACCATCTGATCAGGATCGCCGATCTTGCCACCCGGGAAGTGGAAACTCTCATTATAAAAGACATCGAAAAACTCAAGCCCGCGCGCACTGCGGAGGCTGGTGAAGCGAAGAAACTGCCCTTGCAGATCGTCGCACCCGGTACACGAGAACTCAGGTTTTCTCTCAAGCTGGAAAAGGGATACAAACTGAACGATCTCGGCCCTACCACGATTTCCATAAGTCTTTCAGACGGCGGAACGCTATCCGTCAGTAGCGAATTACCGCAGCGCATGAGGAGACCCGAATTCCCCGCGAATTTGACCTTAGCGCTCGAAAAGGGGGAGGGCAGTCTGCTGATTGACTACACCGTTTATTACTGCCGAGAGGGCGAAGAAGCGCTGTGTTATATCGGCGACGGTCTGCTGGAGCTTCCGATCAGGGTCGAGGAGGGCGCTGATGACGCTACTCTGGAAGTTGACATAGATGTCCGGAAATAGCGGTCTCCGGATCAGCTTTCCGTAGTCATGGCTTTCAGCGCGAGACTGCAGAGCCGACGCCTGATTGCGCCCATGTCCACCGGGCTGGCCTGCGGATGAACCCTGTTGGTGAAGAGGGCGAAAATAATATCCTTCTCGCGATCGAACCAGATGCTGCAGCCGGTGAAGCCGGTGTGACCTATTGCATTCGGCGCAAGTTCTGAGCAAGCGCTGCAATCGGGGCTTGAGGCCAGTTGCCAGCCGAGGGTTCTATGCTGCGGTCCGAAGGGTGTGTAGTTCTCGCCAACGCTAGTTAGCGTCTCCTGCTTGAACAACTTCGAGCGCGGGCCCCACTGCTCCGCCAGAATGAATGCTTCGCCGGCCGTGGTGAAAAGGCCTGAATTTCCTGCACTGCCGCCGACAGCGTGAGAATTCGTGTCGTGCGTTTCGCCCCGGAT
Organism: uncultured bacterium; assembly: GCA_965602675.1. GTDB lineage: Bacteria > Acidobacteriota > DATKUA01 > DATKUA01 > DATKUA01 > DATKUA01. Next base: position 5,726 of record CBFCZO010000027.1, read on the forward strand.
GATTCCCTCCCGGAATTTGTAGCTCAAACCGTCCTGCCGGGTTTTATCTTTTTCTATATAGCTGCTGTCTTCCGTCGCGGCGACTTCCTCCAGGGGAACGGAAGGCCGGCCCAGGGACGTGCGCTTGAGGTCCAAGGGCGCAATTACCTTTTCTTCAGCGAGTTCTGCGAACGGTTTTCCAGATATGATCTCGACTGCGCGGGCCAGTACTATGAAGCCGGGGCAGCTATAAATTGTTTCCTTTTGGGGCGGAGACGTGAGCGGTAATCGAAAAATCTTATCGACATAAGATTCCAGGTCGTTTCCAAATGCGAAAAGGGGGTACCACGCGATGATGCCGGATCTGTGAGTGAGGAGATCGGTTATCGTTATCGGTTTCTTATCCTCCGGGCACGTCCCGAAAATCTCGCCCAGAGTCGTGTCGAGACTGATCGACCCCTCCTCGCTCAGCAATAAAACAAGCGCGGTTGTAATCAGCGGCTTTGTCAGCGAAGCGGTGTCGTAGATGGTATCAATAGTTGCCTTGATTTTTTGGGGCAGGGCAGTGCTGTATCCGAAGGCTCGGTTGTATATGATTTTTCCATTTCGCCCGACCAGCGCAACGCATCCGGGAAAAGCGCCGCCGCAAAGCAGCTCATCGATTTCCCCTTCCAGCGCAGCAAATTTGGTCTCAGTCATCTCTTTCTGATTGTCTCGGATATCCGTAGTGCGAGATCGAGGCTGTGCCTGGCTTCGATTCCGCTTGCGATCGGGCTTGGTCTGCCTTCGATTAAATCCAAAAACGCTTTCAACTCTTCCTTCAGTGGTTCCACCTCGGGAATGACTATTTCATCCCCGGTAATGACCTCGCCTTCCCCCTTAATCCGCTTGCCGGCCGAATAAGCCTTCCGGTTTAGCATGTCAATCGAGAGGTACTCTTCGTCGGAATAGAGGCGCAACATCCGGTGCCTTTGCCTGCTGATGCGGCTGGCGTCGAGGTTTGCGACGGCGCCCGATTCCAGTTCGATTCGCGCGGTGGCGATGTCGGCGTTGGCGGCAAGCACCGCTGCTCCATTCGCCCGGATATCTACCGCGGGCGATCCGTCCAGGGCAACCAGCAGGTCGATATCGTGGATCATCAGGTCGATGACAATGTCGACGTCAATGTTTGTGCCGACCCAGACGCCGAGGCGTTCGGCCCGAAGGAAGCGGAGCCCCGAGAATTCCTTTGTTGCCGTCGAGAATGCCGGATTGAAGCGCTCTATCTGCCCAACGGCGAGTTTTTTACCCGATGCTTCGGAAGCCTCGATTATCTCATCGGCCTCAGCCAGCGTGGAAGCTATCGGCTTTTCGACGAAGGCGTGTTTTCCGGCTTTCAGAGCTTTGACGGCGACGGCGGAGTGAAGGCTGGTGGGAACGATGATACAAACGGCCTCGACGGCATCGAGCAGCGATTCCAACGATGGAAACACTTCTGAGCCGACGCGATCAGCCACCTCACCAGCGCGTTCCCTGTCGAGATCGAAGATTCCCACCAGATCGAATCCCTCGATCTCCGATAGCACGCGCGGATGATGCTGGCCGAATCCGCCGACGCCGATAACGCCGATTTTAACCGCGTTCAAGCCTGCCCCCCCTGCTCATACCGCCTCGAAACGACCGCGATTCCGGCCTCGTCTGCGGAGGTTATGAATTCCTCGGGATCGATGATGATCGTCTGTCCGGCGGCAATGACAAGCAACCTGGCGCCTGCTTTCGACATCGCCTCTATCGTATTACTTCCGACGACAGGGATATCGAACCGGGGATCTTTGTTCTTCATTGGTAACTTGATAACCACGGCTCCCGGACCGGCCAGCTCGCCCCCACGCGCGATCATCCTGTCCGTAGCCTCGGCCGCTTCCACCGCAACAACCACTCCCTGTTTTACCATTACGGCCTGGCCGATGTTCAACTCTGCGAGTTCCTTGGCCAGCGGCCAGCCGAATTCGAGATTGCTCAGGGAGGCTTCGTCGGGTGTAACACCTCCGAGCAACCCTTCACCGGCCAGGTGTTGGCCAAGGTAGTTCCGAAGGTCGGCGACGCGAAGGCCGTACTGTTCCACGGTTTCAGCAATGCGGCCGAGGAGGGAATCCGCCCTGTTATCCGCCTGCGCAATTGCCGAAGCCATCAGCTCGTCAAACTCGCGCGTTGTGAATATCTCACGATGATCTATCTGGCCGCAGAAAACTACCTCGACGGCGCCGGCATCTTTGAGGAAAGTGATGCATTCTCCAAGCTGACCGAGATCGATCGCCCCGAAGGTGTCGCATAGTATCTGCAGCTTGGGGTCGACGAATCCCTTCAATCCCGCTATCACCACGGATTTGCCTTGCCGGTGGGCCTCGAGAGCCACGATTGCCGGCAGGCCTCCGCCGCCCGCTATCAGGCCGATGACATCATCATTTTGTCGGGAAGACGACATTCACTTAATAATTCCGCGCTTCGAGGTGCGGATGAAGTGCACCATGTAATCCACCTCGGGACAGCCCACGATCTCCTCTTCGATTTTCTCCAGTGCCTGCGATGTGTTCAGCTTGCTCTGGAAGAGAAACCTGTAGGCCCGCCTGATGTTCCTTATCGCATCGGTGGACAGCCCCTTGCGCTGCAGGCCGACGAGGTTCGGACCGAAAACCTTGGCTCGATTGCCGACCGTCTTGGAGTAGGGCAGGACATCCTTGGTGGCGACGCTGTAGGCACCCATCCAGCCGTGGGCTCCGACGCGGCAGTATTGGTGCACACCGCAGAACGGCCCCACCGTCGCGTGATCTCCGATAAGCACGTGGCCGGCAATGCTGCCTGCGTTACCGAAAACCGTGTAGTCGCCGATGACACAATCGTGTGCTATGTGGGAGTAAGCCATAATGTAATTATTGTTGCCTATAACCGTCTCGCCGCGGCCGTTGGCGGTTCCTCGATGGACCGTGCAGAATTCCCTCAAAGTGTTGTTATCGCCGATGACTACGATTGTCGGTTCGCCTTCGTAGCTGAAGTCCTGAGGAAGGTCTCCGATGGCGCAGGCCTGATGGAAACGGTTGCCGCTGCCGATTCTCGCGCTGCCGTGGATGACAACGTGGCTGTCGATCACGCAACCGGAGCCGATCACCGCTCCAGCATGGATGATGCTGTAGGGGCCGATCTCTACGTCGTCGGCTATCTCCGCTCCCGGATCTACAATTGCGGTGGGATGCTGTTTCACTGATGTTCCTCCTTGATGATTCGATCGACCACAGTTGCGAGCATTGTTGCCCTGGCCGCCTCCTCGCCGTCTACCGTAGCCTTGCCCTCCAGCCGCGCCGCCTTGAGTGAGGGTCGAGTGATCTCGACGACTATATCCAGGCGGTCTCCAGGCCTGACCGGTTTTCTGAAACGGACTTTGTCCAGGCCCAGAAACATTATCAGCTTGCTCTTGTAGTCGGGGACGACACGCTTGAGCAGCATCGCCCCGACCTGGGCCATAGCCTCGACGATCAGCACGCCCGGCATCACCGGCTCTCCGGGAAAATGACCCTGGAAAAACGGCTCGTTGAAACTGACGTTCTTGTAACCCTCGATACGCTTGTTATCTTCCACTGCTGTTATCCGGTCCACCAACAGAAAAGGATAACGGTGAGGAAGCGTATCCAATATCTCCGCCCAATCTAGTGCAGGGTCTATGATCATATCGACTCCACTTCATCATTTACATGGCGGGCATTATAGAAAGCGGCGGCTGAGTAGTAAACGCCATTAATCCGGAATATTTACCGGAGGCTGAACTGAACCGTTCAGACTCCATCCAGAAGATGACCGAGACGCTTCTTTTTGGTCGACAAGTACTTGATGTTATATTCGCTCGGTTCGATCTCTATCGGCTTACGTTCGACTATCTCAAGCCCGTAGCCGGTGAGGGCGGTATACTTGCGGGGATTGTTCGTCATCAGGCGCATTTTACGAACTCCGAGGTCGATGAGGATCTGCGCGCCGATGCCGTAATCCCTCTGGTCGTCGGCAAACCCGAGGTTGAGGTTCGCATCGACCGTGTCCAATCCCTGGTCTTGAAGCTCGTAGGCCTTCATCTTGTTGACGAGGCCGATTCCGCGGCCTTCCTGCCGCAGGTAGACCAGCACCCCTCGGCCCTCTTTGTTAATCATCTCCAGCGCATGGTGGAGTTGAGGCCCGCAATCACAGCGCAGTGAACCGAAAATATCTCCCGTGAGGCATTCGGAATGCACGCGCACAAGGCAAGGCTCCCCGCTAGAGTAATCGCCCATGACAATGGCGAGATGGTTGTAGTGGTCGATCTCGTTTTCGTAAACGATCAGCGTGAAATCGCCGAACTGGGTGGGCAGGCGGGGATGGGCGACGCGGCGGACCAGGATTTCATTGCTCATCCGGTAGCTGATGACATCGGCGATAGTAACTATCTTCATCTCGTGCTTCTTCGCGAATTCCTGCAATTGGGGGAGATGCGCCATGGTCCCGTCGTCGTTAATGATTTCGCAAAGAACAGCTGCCGGAAAAACACCGGCCATGCGAGCCAGGTCGACCGATACTTCGCTCGTTCCGGCGCGCTCCAGCACCCCTCCTCTGCGGCATCGTAGCGGGAAAACATGACCGGGGCGAAGGAAGTCAATCGCCTGGGCGTCGGGATTTATCAATGCCTTTATCGTCTTGGCGCGGTCGGAAGCACTCATTCCGGAAGTGCTCTCGCGGGAGGCTTCGACCGATACGCAGAAGGCAGTGCCTCGCTTGCCGTCACAGCTTTTGACCATCAGCGGAATCTCTAACTCGTCCAGACGCTCAGCGGTCATCGAGGCGGAGATGAGCCCTCGGCCGTGCTTCGACATGAAGTTGATCGCCTCCGCCGAGATATACTCAGCCGCGATGCAGAGGTTGCCCTCGTTTTCTTTGTCGCCGTCGTCGATGATTATCAGCATCCTGCCTTCGCGCAGATCCTTGACGGCCTCGTCTACGGTTGCGAACTTCATCGTTGGCTCCGCGAATTAATCGAAAAGGGTTCTATTAGAATAGCCCTGATCGTTTAATAAATATAGTCCCTAACGCTTCAAATAGCCCTCGATGGCGATGTCCGGACCGAGTGAAAAGCTGCGAATACTCTTTAACCCCACCGCATCGACCAGTTCCTCGATGTCGTCGCCCCCGACAACAGGAATCGAGTTGTGCCCGCCGATGATTATCGGTGCCAGGACGAATGTCACCTTGTCCGCAAGTTCCCGGCGCAGGAACGAGGCGATGATTTCGCCCCCGCCTTCCACCATCAGGCTGCAAATCTCTCGCGCCTTTAGCTCTCTGAGCAGGTATTGCAGATCGACCTTACCGCGATCCTCGGGGCAGGGGATGATTTCGGCGCCGGCATCAGTCAGCCGTCCGGCGTTCTCCCTGTCCGGTTTTTCCCTGGTGGCGATGAGAATTCCCCCACCCGCATCTACGCTGAATAGCCTGGCGTCTTCCGGCGTTCTGAGGCTGCCGTCCACGATTACCCGATGGATCGGGCTCTCCACGCCTTCGCCCAGCCGCACGTTGAGCTGCGGATCATCAGCGAGGATCGTTCCTATGCCGGCCAGAATCGCATCGTAACCTTTGCGCAAAGTGTGCGCGTAAATCCGTGCCTCCTCCGAGGTGATCCATTGGCTCCTGCCCGCTGCGGTTGCAATACGGCCGTCGAGGCTCATTCCGGCCTTTATATGGACGAACGGCCGCCAGGGGGCATCGTAGGTCTCGTTCAGCGGTTTCGGCATTGAGAATAGCTTATTTGCGCCCTGACCTGTCATTCCTCGAACAGACTGGCTGCGAATTCTTCGGGATCGAAGTCCACCAGGTCTTCTATCTGCTCGCCGACGCCGACATAGCGGATCGGCAGGTTCAACTTCTTAGTGATTGCAACAACGACGCCGCCTTTAGCTGTGCCGTCGAGCTTGGCGAGGATGATCCCCGTCAAGCCCGAGAACTTCATGAACTCCTCAGCCTGCACAAGGCCGTTCTGCCCTGTTGTGGCGTCGAGCACAAGCAGAACCTCGTGCGGGGCTCCATCGATCTCGCGCTCGGTGATGCGGCGTATCTTTTCCAGCTCATTCATCAGGTTGTGCTTAGTGTGAAGCCTGCCCGCGGTATCCACGATTACCACGTCGGCCGCCCTCGATTTGGCGGCTGCGAGAGCATCGAATACGACGGCGGCGGGATCAGCTTGAGACTTGTGCTTAATGATTTCGGCGCCGCTGCGATCGGCCCAGATCTGAAGCTGTTCGATCGCTGCGGCCCTGAACGTATCGGCGGCGGCCATGACAACCGTTTTGCCTTCACTGGTGTGCCGGTGCGCGAGCTTGCCGATGGACGTGGTTTTGCCCGTACCGTTGACTCCCACCACAAGTATCACGTGCGGCTTGCCCTGGTCGACTTGTGAATGCGCTGTCGCCTCGCCGAGGATTCCGGCAATGTGCTCCTGGATCAACCGGCGGATAGCATCGGGATCGAATTGTTTCTCATCCAGGGCCTTTTCGCGTAACTCCTCCACGATTTCCATCGAGGTGTTTACGCCGACGTCGCTGCTGATCAGTATCTCCTCAAGCTCTTCGAGGAGCTCCTCGTCGAGTTTGCGTGCGCCCCGAAGGAGATCGCCGATGCGGCCGAATATCCCCTTGCGGGTCTTTTCAAGTCCACGGCTGAGACTGCCGGTTTCCTCCCCCTTGGCCTTCTTTTTTCTCCAGAATGCCATTACTTCACTGCTCCAGCTTGCTGAGATACTCCTTCGACCGCTCAGCCCAGTCACTCACGGGCGCGACGGTGATCACTTTGGAGAACATTGTTCTGGCGGTATCGAAATCGCCGTAATTAAAAGCGGCCACGCCGGCGTTGAACGCCGCCTCGACCAACCTCGGATTTAAAACCAACACCAGCTCGTAATGCTGGTAGGCGTCGCGGTAGCGGTTGACAGCCAGCAGGGAATTACCGAGTTGCAGGTGGATGTTTATACGGTACTCCGCCGTTATCTTCTCCTCGTCTTCCAGCGCGCGCTCGTAAATGGCGATCGCATCGGCGTAACGTTCCTGGTTGTGATACAGGTTGCCCAGGTTGAACAAGGGGATGAATTTCGTGCCGTACTCGGGTGAGGAGAGGGTCGCCTGGAAATGTTGTTCGGCTTCCGTAAAGCGTCCCAGGCCGAAGAGTGATATGCCGATGTTATTGTGGGCTTCTGCGAAGGACGGATCGATTTCCAGAGCCCGCTCGAAGTGCGGTACAGCCTTGTCATTCTCTTTGAGGAACAGATAGCACATGCCCAGCTCGTTATGCGTGCGGGCGACATTCGGATTGATGCGGATCGATCGCTCGAAGTGCTTGATGGCTGCGCGATAATCACCTTTTTCAAAGGAGGCCATGCCGAGGTTGTAATGAAAAGCGAAGCTGTCTTTGGAATCGCTCTTCAATTGACCTCCACCGCCACAAGCGGAAGCGAGGACAAGAATAAAAGCCAGGTTTAAAAGCAGTAGATGCTTCACGGCACTTCTCCCGGTTCGGGTTACCATTCGTGCTTCAAACCGCGCGTCATCAGCTGACGGACGGCCTCGAGCGGAGGCAGGCCTTCGTAGATGATGTCATAGATGGCCTTGCAGATAGGCATTTCAACGCCCTCACGCTTGGCCAGTGCGACTGCCGAGATCGATGTCTTCACTCCCTCCGCTATCATTCTCATCGAATCAGTAATGTTCTTTGGCTTCTCTCCACGGCCCAGCCTGTAGCCGAAGCTGTAATTGCGGCTGGTCGTGCTTGTACAAGTCAATACCATGTCGCCGACTCCGGCCAGCCCTGCAACCGTTTGGCTGCGACCGCCCATCGTTGCCACCAGCCTGGCTATTTCGGCGATACCGCGAGTGATCAGTGCCGCGCGCGTGTTGTCGCCGAGGCCGAGCCCGGCGCAGGCGCCGCTCGCCAAAGCGATTACGTTTTTTATGGCACCGCAAACCTCCACGCCGACGACATCGTCGCTGGTGTAGAGGCGGAAAAGATCGGATGAGAACTCACTCTGAATGTCGGCTGCGAGATCCAGGTCTTTTCCTGCTACCACGGCGGCGGTCGGTTGCGACCGCGCGACCTCTTTCGCGAAACTGGGTCCCGCCAGCACGAAAAGCTTGTTCTCGCCGGTTATTCCTCGTAGCTCTTCCCGGAATATCTCGGTGACCCTGCAGAGAGTAATGTTCTCTATTCCCTTGCTCGCGCTGACAAAGATCACGCCTTTTGGAATGTGATCCCGCATCCGCACGATAACCGAACGCACGTACTGAGTCGGCACAACGGAAAGGACAAGGTCGGCATCGGAAAGCGCTGTCTTGAAATCTGTGGTTGCTCTCAGCGAATCGTGCAAGACTACGCCCGGCAGAAAAACCGAGTTGGTCTGGTTAGCGCGGATATCGTCGACAATCTCGGGCTCGAGCGCCCACAGTATTACATCGTGCTTCTTTCCCGCCAGAAAGGTGGCGAGCGCCGTCCCCCAGCTTCCCCCTCCGATGACAGATATCTTCATTATGCGTCCCCGGCCGCCTCGTCTTCCTTCTTTGCCAGACCGAATTTCTTTTCAGTTCCGCTGAGGAGCCTCGCTATATTCTCATAATGTTTGATAAATATCAGTGCTGCGCCCAACATCGCGCCGATTTGCAGATTTAATGTGATTCCAAACCACGGCGCCAGCGCGAACGACAGAATCACGAACGAGGCGGTGGCGACCAGCGAACTTAAAGAGACTATCCGTGTAATAACTACGCAGAGGATGAAAATCCCCAATGCAATCAAGGCAACATGCCAGGCGAGGCCGAAGAAAACGCCGAGGCCTGTAGCAATCCCCTTGCCACCCTTGAACAGAAGCCACACAGGGAACATGTGTCCCGCCAGAGCGAACAAGGCGGCCGCGGCGATGGCCCAGCTGTCGGGCTGAATTCCGACCAAAAAGCAGAGTGTTATCGCAAAATAACCTTTAAGTATATCGCCGACAAGCGTCAGCAGGCCCGGCAGGGCGCCGGCGGTTCGCGCAACGTTTGTAGCGCCGATGTTCTTGCTGCCGACAGATCTGACATCGCCCCTGCGAAACAACCAGAAGAATATGACGCCGAAAGGTATGGATCCCAACAAGTAAGCTGCTGCGATTACGCCGATTTCAATAGGTTCCACCTAGTACCTCCTGATACGGCTTGGCATCTTGGATTCTCTGCTTGGTGGTGATGCTGAATCAATAGTGCAATATGACACTGCGAGCTCCCGTTGCCAAGAGGGCTGATTTAATCATCGCGCTCGAAGATGTAGACAGATTCGAATTCCCCCCCGACGTAAAGCATCCTGACCATCGCCAACGCCGTCTGCGTGGCCTGGTAACGGATTTTATCGCGATCGCCGGGGAAGAGAAATGGGTGGCACCGCTCGACGCCGTCCGCGGCGATGGCCGCGATGTAAACGAGCCCCACCGGTTTTTCCTCTGTCCCTCCGTCGGGTCCCGCAATGCCGGTGATACCCACGCCGACATCAGCTCCGCTGAGCTCTCTGACGCCGCGCGCCATCTCCAGTGCCGTCGCCTTACTGACCGCCCCGTGTTCGATCAGCGTTTCCTCCCGCACTCCCAGCAGCTTCATTTTCGCTTCGTTGGAGTAGGTGACAATGCCCTGGTGGAAATAGTCACTGCTGCCCGGGACGTCGGTCAGGCGTTTGGCGAGCCAGCCTCCGGAACACGATTCGGCAACGGCGATCGTGTGGCCCGCTTCTCGCAGCAGCGAGCCGACCACCGATTCGAGCGTCTCGTCGTCTGTCCCGAATACGAAGTTGCCGAAACGGGACACGATCTCTTCCCCGGATTGAGCTAAAACGGCATCGGCGTCAGCCGGGCTCTCGGCTGCCAAACTCAAGTGAATTTCAACCTGGCCGTAGGCTGCCAGAATCGACCATTCCATGCCTTCCGGCAAAGGGAAATCACCGAGCTTTTGATCCGCCACGCTTTCCGGAACGCCCGCCGTTTTAAAGATTTTCTTGAATACGGGCTTCGCTTCGATGGCGGAGAACAACTCCGCTTTAAAAGCATTGAAGATGAAAGTCATTTCTATCGGTGGGCCGGGCAGCAACTCGTAGACCACGCCATCTCGGCGGAGGAGAAGACCCGGCGCGGTGCCGACCTCGTTTTTCACATAATGCGCCCCTATCGGCACCATCGCTTGGCACTTGTTGTTCTCTGTCGGAGTTCTGCCCCTCGCGCCATAACGATCGCAGATCCACTGCCAGGCATCTTCCTTGAACTCCATCTCCAAGCCGAGAGCGTCGGCCAGCGCGTCGCGGGTGATATCGTCGAACGTGGGCCCCAGCCCACCGCAGGCGATCACAATGTCGGCTCTTTCTCCCGCGTCAATGAACAACTCCGCGAGCGCGGCGCGGTCGTCGCCGATGACATGCTTCCTGGTCACGCGAACGCCGGCCTGGTTCAACTGGTCGGTTATCCAAAGCGTGTTGGTATCGCTGCGGTAGGGAGTCAACAGCTCCGATCCGACAGCTATTAACTCAGCTTTTGTCATGGTAAAATTGGTAGGCCTGCCGCTCCCCAGGCCCACAAAAATCCATGCGTTAACAGGCAGGCGTACGCTCCGGCGGCGACATCGTCCATGATGATGCCGGTGCCCCCGCCGATGCGTTCAAGAAGTTTACTGGGCTCGACCTTGACGATATCGAAAAAACGAAAGAGGAAAAACGCGAGGGCGAAGGCCGAGATCGTCGGCGACAGAGCGATCATCGCCACGGCATAGCCCACAACCTCGTCGATCACTATCATGCCGGGGTCTTTCTTCTGGCTCTCGGGATCCTTGATGTATTGCTGCAGCGAATCGCTGCCGAAGATGCGCTTCGAGTGCGGATTGAGCTTCATGATTGCAGGATGTGTTCGGTAGAGAAACGCGGTTCGGGATGCCGGCGGTATCGAGATCAGCAGCAGCACAAACACGGCGGCTACATACTGTAACGGATTAAGCAATAAGACGAGTATTACGACAAAGGGAATGGCGGCAATGGTTCCCCACGTCCCGGGCATCACCGGGAGCAGGCCGCTGCCGAACCAGGTCGCCCAGGCGAGAGACAACCAATCTGTTATCCTCAAACGTTCCTGTGGTTCAGCCATCTATTATCCTCCCCACCAGATCATAAGGGTGCGCCTCGGTAATCTCCACAGTTACTATCTCTCCGGGGAGCGCCGACCCTTCGTTGATGATAACCACGCCGTCGGTTTCGGGAGACTGCGTGCGCAGCCTGCCGGCGAGCAGCATATCGCTTTCGGGGTGCAATCCGTCCACCATACAAGAAAATCTACCACCGATCTTGGTCTCGTTTTTTTCAAGCGAGATCGTCTTCTGAAGCGCCATCACCCGATCCCGGCGCTCCGCCTTGATGTCCGGCGTCCAGCGGTCCTCGAATTGTTCATATGCCTCCGAACCCTCCTCGTGAGAATAGGCGAATGCGCCCAGGTGATCGAAGCGCGCGGCGGCTGTAAAATCCAGCAGCTCTTCGAAATTTTCTTCTTCCTCGGTTGGAAATCCGACGATCAGCGAAGTCCTGACGGCAACGTCGGGGACGGCTTCCCTGATCATTTCTAATTTCCGCAGCGCTTTATCGCCGCTGCCCGCGCGCCCCATGCCCTTGAGCACCCTCGCCGAGCAGTGCTGGAGAGGAATGTCGAGGTAGGGGACCAGCCTCTCCGCGGCAGCCATCAATTCGATCAGACGCCGACTGATTCCTTCGGGGTAGACGTAAAGCAGGCGGAGCCAAACGAGGCCGTCGAGGCGGACCAGTTTTTCAGCCAGGGCGGCCAGGCCGTTTTTGAGATCGAGGTCCTCGCCGTATCGGCCGAGGTCCTGGGCGACCAGAATCAGTTCTTTCACACCTTTGCCGATCAGCTTGTTTGCCTCCGCAACGACATCTTCCGGTTGCCTGCTCCTGTATTTGCCTCTGATCTTTGGGATCACGCAGAAGCTGCAGCGGTGGTCGCAGCCGTCGGATATTTTCAGGTAGGCGTAATGCTGAGGCGAGATCAGCACCCTTTCCTGCTCGGCGTTATCGAGCCTCAACGGCAGCGCGGGCGAGGTCACGAGCGGATGGAACCTGCCGCTGCAGGTCTCGGCGATGTTGTTCAGCTCGTCAATCCCCAGGCAGGCATCGATCTCAGGTACGGCCTTGACGATCTCCGAGCGGTAGCGCTGGCTCAGGCAACCGGCGACGACCAGCCGACGGCAGTTGCCGCTTTCCTTGAAACGGGCCATCTCCAGAATCGTATCGATTGATTCCTGTTTGGCCTCGTCGATAAAGGCGCATGTATTGACAATGATCACGTCGGCGAGAGAAGCATCGTTGACGATCGAGAATCCGGCGTCGCGAAGCCTGCCCAGCATCACCTCGGAATCGACCTGGTTCTTGGCGCAACCGAGGCTGCAGAGGCCGACCCTGAGCCCGTTGGTTGTCCCCGCTGTTTGTTCGCGCTTGCTCATCGCGGGCTATTATATCTCCGCGCTCCAAACAAAACAGCCGGCTCGCAAGAGCCGGCTGGCAACATCCACTTCGTCAATATTATTGAACCGGAAGTGCTTCTCTCTCGCGCTCCTCCTCCGAATCGAGCACGACATCATCGGGGAAAACAACGGGCGAAAACCACGACAAGTACAACGGTATCATGGCGGTTGCCGCGCGCAGCGAAAACCGGCTCTCGCAGTAAATCCCGTCCCCCGTGGATACCGAGTAGCCGACTCCGCCGGGCTCCTCGCCGATATAATCGAGCAGGCCTTCTATCAGCAGTTCCCGCTGTTCAGACTCCGCGATGCCGCCGAAAGAGGGCAACTTTGCCAGAAAACTTCTATAGATTTTCGGCAGGTATGCATTGCCGGTGTAGGCGATATAACAGGCGTTTTCGGGCACCGTCTTTGATGATTTCACATATTCGCTGTTGGACGACATCGTTCGTCCCGCCTGGAGCGAGTCGATAATCGACTTCATCGATCCGCCGCCCAGGGTGAAGTAGAAATTGTTATTGAATACAGCAAAATCAAGCGAGAACGGCAGAACCGGCACATTTATCACAAAGATGTCGGCACCGTTGTAGGTTTCCTCAAGCATCGAGCCGCTGCTGGCTAAAGTGAGCTTGTGCAAAGCCATCAGAAATCTGTCCGCATTGTCGAGACTCATGAACACATTGAACTGGAGCAAATCCAGGATGGCCGTCGGGTCGGCCTGAAAATCAACATCGACATCCTCATTGATTCTTAACGAGGCGCCTAAAACTCTCCCCATGGGCGCGATTAAATCATCCTTCAGCGATATGCCAATCGCATCCTCAACAGGTTTGAGTTGCGCCTCAACGTCCGAAGCCGACATAGCGGGAACGAATTGTTCGAGCAAGTCCAGGTAGGTGTTGAACATGTCGATCGGCTTCTGCATCGACAACGCGAAGAAGGCATCGTAATCGGCAGGAACGTTTTCGGCCACGTTCAAGCCGACAGGTTCCGTCGAAAAGAACTTCGCCAGCAAGCCGTTGTACCCGGGAGCGTGAATGAAAAACCGAAGCGGCTCACCATCACTGAAAGGAACCATGACGGAAGCCGAGGTTATCTGCCGCAGGCCGCTCACCTCGTAAAACAGTTCGACGTTTCGGCCGTCGACGCTGTCGGGACTAGGCATAAAATGCTGAATCAACTCCAGAAATTTCGAGATGTTCACGTAGAAAATCACACCGTTGTTTAACGAACACTGCTCACGGTGGCGAAGATAAAGCGGCGACGACGAAAGCCGCCCTTCAGGAGCAAGTGCCGTTTTCATCACATCGAGACTCGACGTCACCAGAAAGCGATCCCCCGCCAGCGCCAACACGGTTTCACCGCTGATCTCCTCCACCTTGACCCCGGCGATCTCGTGGCTGACAACACTTTCGGCGCCCTTCTCTTCCACGGTCAGCTGCAACAGCATTCCGAATGGAAAGCTCTCAGGATTCACATCCGCCATCATAATAATGGCGGGATTTGTCAGGGACTCGCTTTCAAGAAATGCTATCGTGATATCTCCTTTGAGGGCGTCCAGGATCATGTTGGGATGCATGCCGGTGTCATCGACGAATTCGTCAACAAACTTCTTGCTGTATTCGGCGAACATGTCGTCGAAACCAGCCAGCTCAAACACTCGTTGGAGTTTCGGATCCGATAACAGATTTTTCAGTTCTCCCACGTCGGTAATGCTGAACATGAATATCGTCGAGTCAGGCAGGTATTTCTCGAAAGGCAGATCCGGGACTGCTGGCTTGCCAGTGTCGTTTGCTACTGCGAAACCGGAGAGAAAAACAACCAGACTTAGTGCTAAGGCTGCCTTTAAACGCATGCCCATCCTCCGCTTTTGATTTTCAGTGATATAGCAACAGTCTAATTTATTGATCAGGCTGGTGGCAAGGTATCTTGGCGCTCTGCTCAGGGATATATGCGGTTTATCGTTCGCGGGAAAGGAATTGTCTCCCTGAGATGATGGATGCCGCAGATCCAGGTGACGACGCGCTCGATCCCCATGCCAAAGCCGCTGTGGGGTACGCCGCCGTAACGGCGGATGTCGTGGTACCAGCGGAACGCCTCCAGCGGGAGATCGTGCTTCTCTATCCGTTTGAGCAACTGGTCGGGATCGCCGATGCGCTGGCTGCCGCCGATGATCTCGCCGTAGCCCTCCGGCGCAAGTACGTCCACGCCCAGAACGAGCTTGGGATTCTCCTTATCAGGCTCCATGTAGAACGCCTTGATCTCTTCCGGCCAGCGGTGAACGAGCACAGGCTTGTCCTCGCCCTGCGTCAGCACCGTTTCATCGGGAGCGCCGAAGTCCCCGCCCCATTCAATCTCGTTCCCGGCGGCCTGGAGTTTTTTAATGGCATCATCGTATGAAATGCGCGGGTAGGGCCGTTCCATTGCCGCGGCCAGCTTGTCTATATCGCGTTCGAGCAGCTCGAGTTCGGGGCGGCAGCGGTCGATCACTTCCTTGACGATTTCGCTGACAAAATCCTCGCACAAGTCCATCAGCTCGTCGAATTCCATCCACGCGACTTCCGGCTCGATCATCCAGAACTCGGTGAGATGGCGGCGCGTTTTGCTCTTCTCGGCGCGGAAGGTCGGCCCGAAGCAGTAAACCTTGCCGAAGCTCATGCAGGTCGACTCGGAATACAGCTGGCCGCTCTGGGTCAGGTAGGCTTTTTCGCCGAAGTAATCCGTCTCGAACAGCGTAGTGGTGCCCTCGCATGCGGCGGGCGTAAGCATCGGCGAGTCGACGAGCGTGTAGCCGCGGTCGTCGTAATAATTGCGGCAGGCCCGAATCAGCGCATGCCGCACGCGAAGGATGGCGTGCTGCCGGCTCGAGCGGATCCACAGGTGGCGGTGGTTGAGCAGAAACTCGGCACCGTGCTCCTTCGGCGTGATCGGGTACTCGTCGGATATCGTCACCGCCTCGATGTGGATGACCGATAATTCATATCCGCCGGGCGAGCGGGGATCATCGCGTACCGTGCCGGTGACCTTGAGGGAAGACTCCTGGGTCAGCGCATCGGTGAGGCTGAAAACATCGTCCGGAACATCGTCCTGGCTGACAACACATTGGACCAAACCAGTGCCGTCACGGACGATCAGGAAACGGATTTTGCCGCCTTTGCGCTTTTGATAAAGCCAGCCACGAACGGTGACCTCACTCTCCACGTGGTTCTTGAGATCTCTTACCTCCACGAATGCCATATTTCGCCCTCCGAAGTGCGGCGATTATAGGGGTGTCAGGCTCGACTCGCAAGTTTTAGAGGAATCCCGTGAGCATGAAAACCAGGCCGGGCGCCGCACGAGTAATCTCCTGGAGACGGAAACCGGCTTGCAGCGTTTAACGATCCAATGTTGTCTCGCCGACCTCCCGTTTTCCGCGGAAAACGACATAGAGCATCCAGCCGACAACCGCGAGACCGCCGACAAGCAGCACAGCAAAGATGGTGATCGTGTCCCACTGAGGCGAAACGGGCATTGCCGAAATATCGAATCCCTCGAGACCGGCCAGCAGGGCATCGCGCACCATGGCTCGCTTGATGACCATCAACGCCATGGTTGCCGCAATCAGAACCAGAGACAACACGACGGGCCAGCCGTACCGACTTTTCCATGCGGTCCAGGCGATTAGCAGGGCGGCAAGCGTGCCTGTGCCCATGGCGATGAATAGGATGGTGGTCTCGAATACGCTGCCGAACATGTAAGCCTTCAGTAGTTCGTGAGGCAGAACCTTCAGCATCCAGTAGCCCGCGGCGAACTGAATTATAGTCGGCACGACGAACATAAGCCCGCCGGTCCGCGCCGCCCAGTCCGCATAAGCCTGATCCTTGCTTCGGCGACCCCAGCCGTGGAGGACCAACAGGATGCCTCCGACGGCCACCGCAGCGAGGAGGTGGTGAGTCCAGGTGGGAAACACCAGTGGATGGCCGAAATTGAGGAACCAGCCCGACACGCCGCTCGTGTAGATTTCCTTCCACTCGTTATAGCGGCAAAGCAGCTTGAGATTCATCACGAACAACAGGGCGATTATCACCATTAGAACCACACTGACGAGCGGCGCCCACGTTCTCACAACCGGCCACTGATCCCGCTTGTGTTGGTAAAGGTAGAGGCTGTAATAGGCGATCATCAGGAACACCAGTATCATCAGCCACCACCAGCCCATCAGGATCGAGGTGGTGAAGAAAAGCTGGCCGTAGAGCACCTGAATGAACAGCAGCGGCGCCACGCCCAGAGTGATCGTGAACGACAGGGAAAAAGGAAGGAACTTGGACAGAAATACGCTGAGTTTCTCCATGTTCTCCGAGCGGCGGAACGAGGAAACTGTCAGCAGAAGCGTGCCGCCGATGGTTAGATTCATGGCGATCAAATGAAGGGAAAACGTCAGGTACAAGAGGAAGAGGAACATCCAGGGATAGGCGGGGAGCGGAAGCGGATCGGCCTGCGGCAGCACCTGAAGCGCAGTCATTAACCAGCTCACTGTATCACCTCCACGACGGGCTCCTCGTTGAGCGATTCCAACCACAATGCCAGGGCGCGATGCTCCTCCTCTCGCCCGTAACTCGGCGGCATGTAGGGCTTGAGGTTATGAATGTCGGGAACCTCGCGGAGAAAACGTTCCCGGCTCCAGCCGAAGACCAACGGCTTGATGCCGTTGTAGCCGTCAATGGTGTGGCATTGTTCGCACTGAATGCGGAAAAGCTCCCTGCCGGCCTCCATGGTGTTGTCTTCGCGGACCTCTCCCACATTCGACCACTTGTAATTGGGTAACAATCCCTCATCCTGGTATTTCGCAAGGATGGCGTCTGAATTGGGATAGAAGTCCGCCGGCAAGCCGTTGGAATACATGTAATCGTAGATAATGTACGGCTTGCGCACCGCCTCCCGTGTCCACTCGGTCACGCCGGTCACCATTAACCCCAGCACCATAAACAGCAAAGCGAAGGCCGCGGTGAACTGGTGCGGCTGCCTGTAAGGGCCGAAGTAGGTGAATATCGCGATCAGGGCTGAAAACGCCACAGTTGCTACGGCGAACAGGGTCACCGCTGCTGCACCGCCCATGCTGATATGGCGCGCCAGCGGCGGGATCGCCATCACGAAGAACGGCCCCACGATCGCCATGAAAAGAAAGCCGAACAGCAGCCACTTGGCATTGTACTTTACGAGCAAGGCGCGGTTCTCGGCGTCGCCCTTGATCCAGCTGGCGGTAAGCAGGCCGTAAAGCCCGGCGAGGATAATGGCTGCCGCGGTCCTGATCAGCACCGAGACGAAGTACGTCGGATTGAGAATCCCATCCCAGAATGCCTGCGTTTGCAGCCAGGCTCCGGGAGTCAGCATGAAAGTCAGGATGCCGTTGATGATCACCAGGCTCATCCATGCCGCGCCGAAATAGATCCAGCCGATCGCCAGGTGGGTCTTTCTCGATACGCGATCCCAGGAGTAGTAGTAAATGAAGGCCGCAGCAATCTCGACGAAGAAAAAGACCCACTCGATGGCCCAGGCCCAGACGAATGCGTGGATCAGTGCCGAGGTCCCCATCGGGTGAACCAGGCCGATGGAGAACCAGATACCCACCCCGGTGACGGCTCCGAACACCAGCGTCAGGAGAATGAAGAATATCGAGTGTTTCTTGACATAATTGATGATCGACTCGTTCTTCTCCCGATAGCCCTTGAGCTCAGTCAGCACCAGGTAGAGACCGCCGCCGACGGCAAAGTGGCTGACGAAGACGTGCACAATCGCAATCACCCCTATCAGCAGACCGCCCCCCAGCAGCGGAACCTCGAGGAATGGATACTCCATGGTTCCTCCTTAACGTTGAAAAAGCACAGAGATTTGTTTCGATTTCATAAATAGGGATTATATTTTAAGACGGTGCTAAATCAAGGCACTTGATGCGCCTCCGCTCTTGACATACAACTCGGGGGGTGATATTTAGTGCCGCTCGCTTAATGAGAGTATGGATATGGCAAATCAAGAAAATCTGGCTGTGATTAGCACCGGCGGTAAGCAATATCGAGTCAAAGAAGGCGACAAGATCAGCATTGAGCTGCTCGAGGTTGAAGAAGGCGCCGTCGTTACTTTTCCCGATGTGCTGCTGCTGCAGGAAGGCGACAACGTAAAGATAGGCACGCCGACGATCAGCGGCGCCGAAGTCACGGGCCGCGTTCTGCAAATAGCGAAGGACGACAAGATCATAGTTTTCAAGAAGAAAAAGCGCAAGGGTTACAAGAAAACCCGCGGTCATCGCCAGATTAAGATGCTGGTGGAGATAGAAAACGTTGGCGGAAAAGCCGCCGGCGCTGCCAAAAAGAAAGAGGCGGCCAAGCCGGAAAAAGCGGAAAAGCCCGAGAAAAAGGCCGTAGCTGAAAAGAAAACCGAACCCAAGAAGAAAACTGCACCGAAGAAAGCTACGGCGAAGAAGGCAGCCGCGCCGAAGGCAGCTGCCAAGAAGCCTGCACCGAAAAAGGCAGCCGCGCCGAAAGCAGCCGCCAAGAAGCCCGCACCGAAGAAAACGGCTGCCGCCAAGAAAAAGGCTGAGCCGAAGAAGAAGGAATAGAAAATGGCCCACAAAAAAGGACAGGGAAGCTCCAGGAACGGCCGTGACAGCAATCCCCAGTATTTGGGTGTCAAGCGGTTCGGCGGAGAGTATGTCCGAGGTGGCACGATCATCGTCCGCCAACGGGGCACAGTCCTCAAGCCCGGCCTGAACGTCGGCCGCGGTAAGGACGACACTCTTTTCGCTTGCATCGACGGTCGTATTCAGTTCGTCCAAAAAGGCCGTATGGGCAAGTTTGTTTCCGTCATACCCGAGTAGCGAAAGCCTGCTCCGGACTTCCTTCAGCATTGTGAATACTTGTAACCTGATTATCCCCGATAGTGGTGTGAGTCCGGGACTCGATTCTGTGGTACCATATTATCTGATGCGTATGTAACAGAGGCGCCCTCGGATTACGAATCTTGAGCGATTTTCTTGATCAACTGAAATTTACGGCCCGCGCGGGCGACGGCGGACGCGGGTGTGTCAGCTTCCGGCGTGAAAAGTTTGTGCCGCGGGGCGGACCGAACGGCGGCAACGGCGGACGCGGCGGACACGTCATTCTCGAAGCCACCTCCCAACTGACCACGCTTAGCCATATCCGTGCAAACTCCCTGATTAAAGCTGGCAGGGGAGGGCATGGCTCGGGCTCAAATAAAGCCGGCGCTTATGGCGAGGATATAATTGTGCGGGTGCCGGTCGGAACGATAGTGCGCGACGCGGCTACCGGGGAAGTCCTGGTCGATCTGGCCGTCGAGGGACAGCGGGTGGTTGCTGCGGAGGGCGGCAAGGGCGGACTCGGCAATGCCGCATTCGCCTCCGCGAGGAACCGAGCCCCAAGAAAAGCGCAGCCGGGAGGAGAGGGAGTCAGGCGCGAGGTCGAGCTGGAGCTTAAGCTGCTGGCCGATGTGGGTATTATCGGGAAGCCAAACGCCGGCAAGAGCACCCTGACCGCAGCCGTCTCGGCGGCGAGACCCAAGATAGCCGATTATCCGTTCACGACACGAGTGCCCGTGCTCGGGGTTGTCGACTTCGGCTACAGGAGCCTCGTTGTGGCCGACATTCCGGGGCTGTTAGAGGGTGCCCATCAGGGTGTCGGGTTGGGCCACAAATTCCTGCGCCATATCGAGAGGACGAAGATCCTGCTTCATCTTGTTGATGTAGGAAGCGATAATCAGAGTGACCCGGTTGAGGCGATGAACTCGATTGATGCGGAACTCGAGCTTTTCCACCCCGCTCTCGTGGACAAGCCGCAGGTGGTAGCGGCGAACAAAGCTGATCTCAATCCTTCGAAGGAGCGGATAGAGAGGCTGCGGGCCGCGGCGGCTGAGAAGCAAAGGCCCTTTTACCTTATTTCGGCGGCGACAGGAGCCGGAGTCAAGGAAATGTTGATGGAACTGTTAGCCGTCATTGACCGTCAGAGTATAGAAGAAGAGCCGGAGGTTGTTAGGCAGGAGGAATCTTTTGAGTCAAACCCCCGTCAGCACTGAGGAAAAGCTAAAGGCTATCGCGGCAAGCGCCAGCGAGAAGAAAGCGTTCGACATAGTTGCCCTTAAAATTGGTGAGGTCAGCAGCATCGCCGATTATTTTTTAATCTGTGAGGGACAGAATCCCCGTCAGACCAAAACGATTGCCGATTCGATCCAGGAGCGCCTGCTGAAGATGAAGGAAAAGCCGCGGCATGTTGAGGGGAAAGCTGCGGGCAGTTGGATCCTGATGGATTACGGTGACATCATCGTTCACGTCTTCATCTCGCAATCGAGGGAATTCTACGACCTCGAGCGCCTCTGGGGCGACTGCGAACGTCTCGTATCGAGCGACCTCGTGAAAGAAGCGGTCTGATTTACACTAACACTTCTGACGAAACCCCCGTAAACCGGCATTCGTATAATTTACGATAATTGGATCCGCCATGTACACCTTCGGCAGCCTCGAACGACTATATTACTAGCGGAGGAAATGGTTGATGGCACCAACCGTCGCTGAGCTCGTGGAAAGGGCGCGCAACGATGAGATCGAAGCGTTCCAGCTCCTTACCGAGCGCTACAAGCGAAAGATTTACTACACGGCACTCAGCGTGGTAGGCAACCATCACGATGCCGAGGACCTGCTGCAGGATACGCTGCTGCAGGCCCTCAAATCGATCGGACGATTGCGTAATCCCGAGGGCTTCGGCTCCTGGGTGCTGCGTATAGCATTTAACAGGTCAATCGATCTCAGACGCCGCCGCAGCAAGGAAGCCACACCCGAGATCGATAAGAACGGTACGGAGGTCTTCGACCTGATGGAGAATCCCGGAGCCGAGGGCAACCCAGAACGTACTCTGGCCTCGGGGCAGATTTCAACGCTTGTGTGCCGCACGATGGATGATCTTCCCGAGTCGCAGCGGGCAGCGTTCGCGATGAAGCATATCGCTCAACTCTCTATACGCGAGATTGCTTCTGCGACCAACAGCTCTGAAGCGACGGTTAAAACCAACATCTACCGCGCGGTTCAGAAGATGAGAAAGGTGCTTTTGCCACTTGTAAAGAAAGGGTCGGGAGTGGCTGATGAGCAAGCATCATAAACAACACGAATTGATCGTTTCCGCGCTCTACGGCGAGGCCGACGAGGACGCCCTGCGCGAACTGGAACGGGTCCTGGCCGATGACGAGGATCTGGCTCGCGAATACCGCGAGCTTCAGGAAACACTCGGCGTGGTCACCGAAGCCAAACTCGCGGAAGATCCCGGTCACGGGTTCTGGCGCAGTATATGGCCCGAGTTCCAGCGCCGAGAGCGGGCGGAAGCAGCCGGACGTAGTAAACCCGTAAAGGCTCCTGTGGTCTGGAACTGGAGACCGGCGCTGCAAATAATGATTGTGGCGGCGATGCTGGTCATCGGCATCTTCATCGGCAGGATCATCAGCGAGCAGGGAACCGATGATTCGGCGGAGCGTTATGAGGCCGCCGAAACGCCGGTAACATTACCGTATCAAAGGGAAATCGACGAAAGCAAGAGGGATTACTTCTTCGAAGTGGCCGGCTCCTCCCTGGAGCGTTCCAGCAACTTGATCAACAACTTTATGGAACTGGAGCCTCAGGAATGGAATGCCAACAGCGAACTGATCTCACGCAGCAGGCAGGCAGGCAGCGATATACTCAGCGAGATATCGCTCCTGCGTGAGAGCTTCAACGATCCGCGTTTCATCGAAATCGAGCCGATCTTCAATGAGCTTGAACTGTTCGTGGGCGAGATCGCCGGCATCGAAGGCGGCGAGGATGATATCTGGTTCGAAATCGAAGCGCTGCAAAGAGGTATCCAGGATCGCAGATTAATAGACAGGCTCAATCAACTAAGGCTCAGAGTTGTGAGCCTGAGGGATGCTAAGAGAGACAACCCCATGATGTGGATCGAGAGGTGACGATGATGCGCAGAACGATACCTCACATCCTGGTCCTTTTCATCGTCGTTTTCGCTACTGCGTCAATCGCCGACGATTTCCGCTTCGTCATCGCTTCTGATCAGGATTCGGGGCTGCGGGCATACGTCGAAGCCCGACGCCTACTTCTCAGCGGTAGATTCGCTGAGGCGGCCGAGAAATTCGAGTCGTTCTTATCGGCGTTCGCCGGGAGTCACCGAGCAGACGATGCCCTCTACTACCTTGGTTATTGCCGCGAGCAGCTCGGGCAGAAGCAGGTGGCGTTCAGTCGTTACAAGCAGCTCTTGGATGACTACCGGAGCAGCAACGCCTTTCGCAGGGCATTGGAGCGCGCAATGGATCTCGCGAGAGAACTACGCAGAGCCAAGGGTGATGAATACGATAGATTCCTTGTTGAATACATTCAGACAGGCCCCGGCAATTTCTACGCGATTCAGTCGGCCATAAGCCTCGCGGAAGTGGGCGATTGGAGGGGCAAGACGGTGCTTATCCGGGGTCTGAGGGAAGGTGACCAAATACAGCAGATCAGGATTGTAAACCTCCTGACCAACCGCCTGCGGGATAGCGAAGTGCGGCGGGCCATGGCGGAGGCTTTGGAGACTTCGCATAATGATATTGTCCGCATGACGGCAGCCTCGGCTCTTGCCGGAATGGTACGCTTCGAAAATGTGAAGAAAGCCCTTTCTTACGCGCTTACCAACGATCGGAACACTCTGGTAAAGATGACCGCCGTGTCTGCGCTCGCTCCTCACCTCGCGGATGGGGGTGTCACCGACGCTTTCATCAGCGTGATCCGCACAGAGCGCAACCCGATGGTCCTGGTCAACGTCGTCGATAGTTTGGCTGCAAGAGGCGCCGGCAAACAAGTAACCGAGGAGATCGTCAACCGGATCAAACTGGAGACGAATCCGGCCATCAAATACGCCCTCGTAAATGGCATCAGGGGCCGCATAGTAATAGAGATTGAAGAAGAAGAAGTTATTGTCAAATCTCTGATGGGGAATCCCGCCCCAGCCGCCCGACTGTACGCGCTGAATCTGATAGCGCCGAAAGTGCACGATCCGAAGGTAAAAAGCATTGTCGTCGAAACGCTTAAATCCGACCCCAACATCTCTGTGAGGATCGCCGCGGTAACAATCCTGGCCGATCAGGTTGTTGAAGAGGATGTGCGCAAGGTCATCATTGAAGTTACGATGGAGAATAAAAACGAAATCAGCTTCGCCTCTTCGGCTATCCGCGTCCTTGCGACGCACGTGGAGATTCCCGAAATCAGAGGGGAGCTGGTGGGCATGTTGAGAGCTCCGGAAGTTCGACCTCCAATCGTGACCGCCGAGCTCGTGGCTGGCTTGATTCCCGTGATTGAGTTTCCGGATGTCCAGGATGTTTTCCTGGAGATCCTTGAGGAGTCGACGGACCGCAACATCAAGCTGTTCACCCTCAGGCGGATCGTACGCCTCACTGGGGAAGAGCGTCTTGAAAGGCTTGAGGAGTTATACAGGAAAGAGAATGACCCAGTGTTGGCCGGCAATTATCTGAGGCTTATTTCGAAGGTGGATCCCGACAGAGCCGAAAGGCTTAGAGGAGTTAAAGAGCAAAGAAGGTAGATGTCTCAGAGTGTCTGTAACAAAGCCGCCCGGAGATTTCCGGGCGGCTTTGTTATTTGGCATGTAAGAGCGCTTAGCCGGCCTTGGCATATTGCGTCTTGGCCAGTGCTCCGCCCGCGGTTCCGGTGATCCTCTGCCAGATCGACAGCACCGGGCTGGCAACAAATACGGAGGAATAGGTTCCGATGACCACGCCGATTATGAGCGTGAATGCGAAATCGTTGATCACGGTTCCGCCGAGGAAAAAGAGGAATAGAACGACCATCAGCGTTGTGCACGAAGTCAGCAGCGTGCGGACCAGCGTCTGGTTGATGCTGTCGTTCAAAACACCCTCGTAGTCTTCCTTAGCCTCACGCCGCCGCACGTTAAGATTCTCCCTTATGCGGCTGAAAATGACGATCGTGTCGTTGAGCGAGTAGCCGACGATGGTCAGGACGGCGGCGACGACCGGAAGGTTGAACTCTCGGCCTGCCATCGAGAAGGCGCCGACGGTGATAATGACGTCGTGAACCAGCGCGATTATTGCGGCCACTGAATAGCGGGGATTAAATCTGAACCAGATGTAAACGAGGATGCCTCCGAGGGAGAAAACAATAGCCCACAACGTCTGCTCGGCAAGCTCGCCGCCGACAACGGCACTGACCATCTCAGCCCGGATGATACTGAACGGGCCCAGGAATGATGCTTCACGCAAGCTGCTCTCGAATTTCTCCCGATCGCGCTCAATCGGCAGCGCATCGAGGGCTGCCTGAAACTCCTCCTCGTGGAAGATGCCGCTGTATCTGTTTTCGCGATAATCGTCGATTAGCGTCTCGACCAGAGGACCGTACTTGCTCCGGGCATATCGCTGGGGCGTCAGCGTGGGAGGAAGATCCTCCTCGTTTTGGTACCCAAGCGGATCGACGTTGATCAGGAGCTCGGTCACGCGGTCGACACCGACAAGGTTAAGGTCAATCTTACCGTCTTCCTTGCGCTGGAGATCTTCGGCGCTCGTCAGAGCTGTAGTAACCCTGTCCACAACCCGTTCCTGAACGGACGACTCGCCTTCACCCTGGCCACCGCCGCCGACGCTTTCGCTCTCCTCGCGCTGGACCCGGATCATCACCTCGTTACGCTGGACATCCGCCTGTAGCATTGCTGTGGCATAGCCGACTTCAGCAAGCACGCTGCGAATCTCCTCGATTTCCGGTACGTCTCGGTACTTCAGATGTATCAGGTTGCCGCCGACAAAGTCGATACCCAGGTGCAAGCCCTGGAAGATGATGTACGCGATCGAAACGCTTATAACAATCAGCGAAAGGCCAGCGGCGAAGTACTTCTTGCCGAGAAAATCTATTTTGACATTTTCCATTAGTCTCATATCAGGGGCCTCTAAATGCTCAGTTTGGCCATCTGCCGGCGCTTGAGCATAAGGATGGAGTCGAAGACCGCGCGGGCGACAAATATTGCAGTGAACATCGACGCGAGAATACCGATCGTGATTGTCGTGGCAAAACCACGGATCGGTCCCGTCCCGAACTGGAAGAGGAAGACCGCAGCTATCAGAGTCGTCACGTTTGCGTCGAAGATGGTCCCGAAAGCGGATCTGAATCCGCCGTCTATTGAGCTGGATATGGTCCTGCCGAGGCGGATCTCCTCCTTGATGCGCTCGAAGATCAGCACGTTGGCGTCGACAGCCATACCGATGGTGAGGATGATGCCCGCGGTGCCGGGCAGGGTCAGCACGGCGCCGAACCAGGCTAGGAAGGCCATGATCAGGACGATGTTCAGCCCCAGGGCCACCACCGCGATAATGCCCGATAACCTGTAGTAGAACAACATAAACAGGGCGACCAACGACAGCCCCCAAATAAAGGCGTTGAAGCTCAGTCTGATCGAATCGGCTCCCAAGGCCGGGCCTACGGAACGTTCTTCCTCGAAATGCATCGAGGTGGGCACCGAACCCGTCCTCAGCAGCCAGGCAAGCCTGTCGGATTCCTCGCGAGTGAAACGGCCGGTGATCCTGCTCTCAGAACCGAGCTCGCTCTCGATCCTGGCAACCACGATTGCCTCGTCGTCGAGAACCGTGCCGAGCAGCTTGTTGATGTTCTCGCGGCTCAGCAACCGGATCCGCTCTCCACCCTCAGCGTTGAGGGAGAAACGGATCGTGTAATTATTCGTTTCGTCCCGGCCCACTTCGGCGTCGACGAGATGGCTGCTGTTCACCCGCGCTTCCTTATACAGAAGGAACCACTGCAGCGGCACGCGCGAGCGGCCTTTGGCCTCGGCTTCGGTCTGCTCGTACTCGGGCACCATCTCTGTCCCCGCCGGAACCTCGCCTTGCAGCATTTCGAGCAGGTCTTCGCGGGTCGGCGCCTCGTACGGCTGGCCCGCTTGGGTGTAAACGACCATGCGGAATTCCAGGTTGCCCGGCGTGCGGATGCGGCGCTTCGCCTCTTCCGGATCGTCGACGCCGGGAAGCTGGATCAGGATGCGCTGAGAAGCGGTC
Source organism: uncultured bacterium (assembly GCA_965602675.1). Classification (GTDB taxonomy): domain Bacteria; phylum Acidobacteriota; class DATKUA01; order DATKUA01; family DATKUA01; genus DATKUA01. The sequence continues at coordinate 32,341 of CBFCZO010000027.1, forward strand.
GGATCGCCCTGAATAACGATATTAGGCTCTGCAACGCCTAGCTGGTCGATGCGGTAAGAGATCGAGCGGCGCACGTTCTCCACAGTGTTCCTGCGCATATCGGTGATGGCGTCGGTGCGCATAGTCAGCGCGATCGTGCGGCCAACGACGTTCATGTCCCAGTTGCCCTGGCCGCCGATGGCGATGCGTTTGCGGATCGCCTCCTGGGCGCTGTCGATCTTGGAGGCATCAGCAAGGGTGAACTTTACAAAAGGCCTCTCGTTTTCAATATCTGCGAGCTGCTTGAACGAGGGAGAACCGTTCAGTATATCCTCGTCAAAAACGACTGATTCGTCGGCGTCACCTATCTCGATGTTTTCCTCGGTCAGCGCATTCCTGACGGCTGCAAAAACATCGTCAACTTCGCTCTCGACCGCTTCATCGGCATGCACTCTGATCAGCAGGTGCGATCCCCCCTGCAGGTCGAGCCCATACACAATCGGTTTGAATGAAAGGATGAGCGCGCAGAGGGCGACGATGAGCAGTATGAATATCAGCCGTCCCCACGGCAAACGTTTCATCACGGAACCTCACTCCTTGGCTTCGGCGGCCGTCTCTTCACTCTCGGGACGGATGACCGTGCCGACCGCCTGCCTGCTTATCTCGATTTTCACTTGCTCGGCAACGCGCACCACCACGGTCTTTTCGGTCAGACCGGAGACGGTGCCATGAATACCACCAACGGTAACGATCTTGTCACCGGATTTGAGCTGGTTGATCGTTTCCTGCATCTGCTTCCTGCGCTTGCGCTCCGGTCCGATGATCAGGAAATACCAGATAGCGACCAGGATGCCCATCAGCACGAGCATGGATACCAGGCCTCCTCCGCCGTCCTGACCCGACGGAGCCATTGCGACCCGGATCACCGTTCCAACCAGTTTGTCTGTCAGATTTATCATCGCCTTTTCCTTGTTCTGTTCTGCGGGATATCCGCACTAAAACGGTGACGTAGAGTGCCTTATTTCCCCAGACGTGTCAAGGCATCAGGCGGTGTTAATCCACTGCAAGTTAATCGAAAATGCAGATGCGAAAAACGGCATCGCGAGCTCAGACACCCTGCCGGTATTTCTCCAAAAAATCCTTCCTGTAATTGTCAAATTTCCCCGACTTGATTGCGTCGCGGGCTCCGGCCGTCAGCTTGAGGAAAAAATACAGGTTGTGGTGCGTGTTCAAAATCGAGCTGAGGATTTCTCCGGAGACGAAAAGATGGCGCAGGTAAGCGCGGCTGAACCTTGCGCAGACGGAACAGTCGCAGTCGGGATCCGGCGGGTCAGGATCGTTCCGATAGCGGTTGTGTTTGATCACCAGCTTGCCTCTCGATGTGAAGAGAAGGCCGGTGCGGGCGGAGCGCGTAGGCATCACGCAGTCGAACATGTCGAAGCCGAGGCCGATCATCTCCAGCAGGTCCTCAGGCGGCCCCACGCCCATCAGGTAACGCGGCTTGTCCTCCGGCAGCATCTCTACGCAGAAAGCGGCAATTTCGGCGAACAGGTCGCGCGGCTCGCCGACGCTGAGTCCGCCCGCGGCGTACCCGTCGAAACCGATCTCGATCAGCCTCTCGGAACACGAGCGGCGAAGCGCCTTGTCGAATCCTCCCTGCTGGATACCAAACAGAGCGAGATCCGAACCTGTTTGGCGATGCTCCTCCGCGCTGCGTTCGGCCCAGCGGCAGGTCAACTCCATGGCTTCTTTTACCAAAGAGGGGGAGGAGGGGTAGGGCAGGCAGTGATCGAGCACCATGATGATATCGCTGCCGAAGCCTTGCTGGATTCGAACGCAACCCTCGGGCGAAATGAACTGCTTTGAGCCGTCGAGGTGCGATTGAAAACTCACTCCCTCATCGCCGACCTTGTGGCGGCCGCTCATGCTGTAGATCTGAAAGCCGCCGCTGTCGGTCAGGATCGAGCCCTCCCAACCGATGAAGCGGTGAAGCCCCCCAAGCGATTCGATCAGCTCTACTCCGGGGCGTATGCTTAGGTGGTAAGTGTTTCCAAGGATGATTTCGGCACCCAGGTCCCGGAGAATCTCGGGCCGCATCGCCTTCACGGAACCCTGCGTGCCGACCGGCATAAACACCGGCGTCTGCACAGAGCCGTGCGCCGTAGAAACCAAACCGCAGCGCGACGCGGTGTCGTCGTCTCTCCGTGCGATCTCGAACTTCATGGAGGGCCGAGTATACAGTTTGGTGTGGCGAAGCGCCAGAAAGAGGACCTAAAGTAAATTGTAGATATTATTTCGGAGAATCGCCTTTAGCCCGATTTCTGCGGGTGCCACCTGTTGTTGTTTTTGAAAGTAAATTCTACAACATCTAGTGCGCCCCGATGGACATTTCCGCAAGATGCTGTAACCTCAATACTATCAGTCAGTTACAGCCTAGAATCGTTGACTTCCCCTATGTCAGGCAGTACACTCTAGTATTATGACTTCCATCCTTGAGTATAGACATCGATATAAGTTGGTTCTCGACATGCACATGATAGGCAAGTCGGGAGAAGCGTTATCCTAGGCTAGCGGGTTATTCCCGCGGGAGGGCGCACAGTGGCCTACACAACTTCAGAAGTTGCGGTTAAGGTCGGCGTCTCGAAGAAGACAATATATAGCTGGCTAAAGAAAGGCATCATCGACGAGCCCGACCGAGATTACAAAAATTACCGCATCTGGTCTGAGAAGCACGTGAAACAATGCCTGGAGTTCAAGAACAGGCGCATACCCGCCGAACAAGTCAGGAAGCGGTAAGCACGTGGGGCGGCAGCAACCGGAGGGCTTATGTTTGGAAGGCGGAAAAGGTTTTTAGGGATCGATATAGGATCGCATGCGATCAAAGCGGTCCTGCTGAAGCATTCCGGCAAGGGAGCCAATATCTCCTATGATCTGGAGAAGGTTGCCCTTGAGCCTGTTGCGCCGCAGGTGATTGTCGAAGGCGACATCATCGATTCGGTGGCTGTGATCGACGTTCTCGACAGGCTCTTGCGCGATCTGAAGGCCAGAACAGGTGATGTCGGGATTTCGCTCGCGGGCAATTCGGTCATCATCAAGAAAATAACCGTGCCCCAGATGAGCGAAAGCGAGCTGCAGGATTCGATCCAGTGGGAGGCGGAGCAGTACATCCCGTTCGAGATCGACGAGGTGATGGTCGATTACCATCCGCTCGGCGACGCCCAGGAAGAGGGCTCGATGGACGTCGTGCTTGTCGCCGTAAAGAAAGAAAAGGTGAACGACTACACGAGCGTCATCAGCCAGGTCGGCAAAAGCACAGTGCTTGTCGATGTCGACGTCTTCGCGATTCAAAACTGCTTCGACATCAATTACCCCGACCTCAAGGAAGAGAGTGTCGGTCTGGTGAACATCGGCGCCAGCGTTACCAGCATCAACATCATCGAGCGGGGAAAAACCTCCTTCTGGCGCGACATCATGACCGGCGGAAACCGCCACACCGAAGCGCTGCAGCGCAGCCTTGGCCTGGGTGTCGAGCAGGCTGAGGACGCCAAGCGCGGCTTCGAAGTCGAGGGCGCATTGCCCGACGCGGTTGTCCCAGTGCTCGATCGAGCCTCCGAAGAGGTGGTCGATATGATCGCCAAGACATTCGACTTCTACCTCGGCAGCGCCGAGATCGAGGTGCTCGACAGGGTGTTGGTAAGCGGCGGCGCGGCCAGCACACCGGGCCTCGTCGATCTGCTCGGCGCCCGGCTCAATACCGCCGTCGAAGTGATGGATCCGTTCCGCAATATAAGCGTTAACACCAAACGGTTTGACGTCGAGTACATCCGCGATCAGGCGGTCAACTTCGCGGTAGCTATTGGCCTGTCTGTACGCGTGGAGGAAGACTGATGATCCGCATCAACCTACTCCGCAGAGAGCGACGCAAGGAGCGCCGGCCAGCGGCGAAAGCGGCTCCTTCGGAAACCACAAAGCAGCTGGGCTTTCTCGCGCTCTTCCTGCTGACTGTGGTTGCGGGAGCCTGGCTGTGGTTCGACATCCAGGGCAAGAAGGCGGATCTCGACGTCCAGATCAGGGCGGCTTCGCAGGAAAGGGAACGCCTCAAGACTATTAAAGAGTTGGTGGATCGCCTCGAGATTGAGCGTGAACGGCTCGCTCTGCGGCTAGACGTGCTCGGCGACCTGAAGAACAACCTTCGCACGCCTCTATATGCCGTGTTCTTCCTCTACATCTCACAGCAGAACAGACCAGATGTGGTGGTCGAAGAGATCAGGCAGAGAACGTCCGAGAGCGAGGGGGTGCTCCAATTCACTGTGAAGGGCGAGGCATCTGATGAAAACCTGAACAGGTTCCTCGACGATCTGGCGGCGGAAGCGCTGGTTACCGGCGTGGACATCGTCAGCGCGGCGGCGAGCAAGTTCGAAATAAACATCGCCTTCCATCCTCTCTTCAATCTTGCTGAAGAGCAGACCGAAGAGAGCGCCGAGGGCGAGGCGGGAGGATAGCGTGAATCTGCAGGAACTCCCGTACTGGGGACAATTACTGATTGTCGCGGGCCTCTGTGTCGCGATGGGCTGGGTATTCTACCAGTTCATCTACTCAAATGAAGTCCAGGAAGTCCGCAACATGGAAAGCCGGCTCAACGGCATACGCGACGAAATCCGCAAGTACAAACCTGAAGAGAGCCGGAAGGATGAGCTGGAATTCGAAATCGAGCAGATACGAACGGACCTGGTCCTGTTGGAAAAGGTGTTCCCGTCGGAGAAGAACGACGTCCGCGTCAAACGCTTCATCGAGGAGATCGCTCGGGATTACGACGTAATGCTCGACAGCTACAGAGCCAACGAAACGACTGAGCACGATCAGTATTACGAGAGAGTGGTCAGCCTTGAAGCGCGAGGCAGGACGGTCGATTTCATGCGCTTCTTCGATGGCCTGGTGCGCAAGGACCTGGTCGTCCACATCTACGATCTCGAGTTGACGAGGACCTCGGAGTCGCGGATGCAGGGGGACCGCTATCCCGTGACGGCCAAGTTCAAGATTGCTTCTTATGTCTACCGGCCTGAGGAAGAGGGAGAGCTCGAGGAGGAGGTCGAATGATGCGCGTGCATGGAAGAGCAACTTCGAAGGACCTTTTATCGCGCCTCACGACGGCGGCTACGGCCGCCTGCCTCATCCTGCTTCTGGCTCTGACTGCGTCTGCGCAACAGGCGGACAGGAAACAGATCCGCAGGCCACCCGAACTTCGGACGGCCAGACAGATCGAGCGGTTCGTGATGCAGGTCCTATCCGATAACACAAAACGCCAAGATCCTTTTATCAGGGTCCAGCGTCAGCAACAGAGCACAGCGGCTACATACGAGATCAGCGAAAAGCCGCGTCCGCAAACAGGGTTCGGCAGGTACGACATCGATCAACTGACGCTTATGGCGATCTGGAAAGAAAGCGCGAAAGTAACCTCAATGTTCAGGGCCCCCGACAACAAGCTGTTCATCGTGGCGGTCGGAGACGAGGCGTACGACGGAAGAATTGTCGAGATCAGCTTCGAGAACAAGTACGTCAAGTTCCTGCAAAAGCTGGAGCGGGTGGGACCGAAAGTTAGTGGCCAGCCGGACGTGAAATACGAGCCGGTGACGGTCAGGATGCGCCAATAATGGAGGGTGCTATGTCCATCAGGATAACGGTCACAATTGCAATTTTGCTGGCTGCGATATCGCCGGCGATTGCTGCTCCTCCGGGCGACAGCGACAAAGAGCTGGCGCTGAGGATAGTCGACCTGCAGTATCTCGAGAGCACCAGCAGTAGCAGATTGGTTATCAGAGCCAACCTCCCGTTCACATACAAGGCATACTCCGAGGGGGAATCCACGCTCGTTATTGAAACGGAAAAGGCTGATACCAGCGGCATCGCTCCAGGAATAACAATTGGATCCCACTCGATTGACAGCATAAAAGTAGCTAGCCGGCTGACCTCGGCTGCCGAGGAAATTACAGCTATTACAATCCGGCATAATCCGGACAAGACATACAAAATCACGCCGAAAGGCAGAAGGCTGTTCGTAGAATTCTACGATGTTGCGGACGGGCGAATTATCGATGAGGTCGTGCAGAACGATCCAATTGAGGATGAGCCGGAGAAGGATGCTGAGAGCGTCGAGGAG
>CBFCZO010000028.1:0-38028 GCA_965602675.1 uncultured bacterium
AGGTGATCGTGGCAGAGCGGCCAGTCGAAAGCCTCCGGGAGATCATGATTGATCTTCATCCGCTCCTCGAAAGGCAAATCGGAGCGTTTGTAGTAGTTATCAAGCGGGATGACGGCGCAGGTCAAGCCGCGCTCGAGAGCCAGCTCTTCGATCAAACCGGCGAGCGTCGTTTTTCCGCTGCAGGAGCCTCCGGCAATGGCGATAAGAATCAATCCCAGCCCTCAGGATAATCCGCAGGCTTTATAACATATTCAGCCGCGAGCATTAATTCTCAATCGTGGAGAAACCAGGATCCTGCGTGTTTTTCACGGGCGAATCAGAGAATCCAGGCATAGCCCAGCTTGACGAAGAACGTGCGGCTGGTTTGGGTAAGGTCGATGCCGTTGCTGCCGAAGTAGTTATCCGAGTAACCCAGGAAGAGAACCGTACGCGGATTGAGCTTGTAGGAGAACAGTATCTGGGTGAATAGTTCCCTCTGTTTTGGATCGACCTCGAACGTATAGAGCTCTTCGTTCAGCCTCAAATCCTCGTATTGGAAGATCGCCCTCAGGAACATGCGCGCATTAAACTGGTAGACAACCTTGAACTCCGAGAGATTAGCGAGGAAGAGGCGGCCTCCCTCGACTGAAAGTCTGTAGAAAGTGTGAGAGAGGCTGGTAAGTAAATGGCGGCCGAAGCTGTGGTCGATGAACGGTACCAGCCTGACCCTGTCGGCCGGCCTGATGTTGTCGAAATCCACCCAGCCGCCAAGGTAAGCCCTGAAGCCGGCCTCGGTGTCGCCGCCGGGCTTGAAGTTAAATCCCCCATAGTAGAAATTGTGATCGAAGAGCTCGCCGTGGTAACCCATCTTTCGCCGGCCGACGTTAAACCAGACGTTGGACTGCAGCGCTGAAGAAAAACCTCCGTCGATTTCAAATTCGCGCTCGAGGACATCGTTATTGCGAGTTCGGATTTCGTCGAAATTGGCCTCGAACCACACCTGCGTGTACCAATCGTCCTTCTCACCCCAAAAGGTGCGCTCTAGTTCCGCCCCGACCTGATGGAATCCCACTTGCGGCATAAATCCGAGGTCGGCTCGAAAGCCGTCGCTGATTCCCAGGTAGGAGACATTCGCCCCCCAGTTCCGCGTCGAGCGCGAGTACTCGCCGTATACTCCGTGCCCTCCGAAGCTGCCGGATTCCTGGTCGAAATCCCGGGCGATGAAGTCGGGGTATCTTGTCAGGGTGCCTGCGGCATGGAACGTGACCGAATCGTTTTCGCTGAAGCGGTAGATGCCGTCGACGTTGAGCGTTCGGTTGTAATACTCCTCACCCTCACGATCGGTAAGCATCACGCCGATGGCGGAGTTGTTGCCGACATCTCGCCGGATGCGGAAGACAGTGTCAGTGGTTCTCATATCGAGCGATGTCGCGCTGGAATCCTCCGGACCCGGGAAAATCAGGTTGGTGATTTCGTCACGCGCAACGAAGAAACCGACGGCGTTTTCACCCACTTTACCGGTGAGCTTGACGCCGAAGGACGGATCGGCGACCGAGCGCGTGTAAACCACCTGGCCCGGGGCTTCGAACAAGTCGAAATCCTCGAGGAAGAAGGGACGCTTCTCGGGGTATTGGAGGGCGAACTGGGTGTTGATGTCGAGCTGAGCGGCATCAGCTTCAACGTTCGAGAAATCGGGATTGATCGCGGTGTTGAGCGTCAGGTTGGAAGTGATGCCCCAGCGCGCATTGAGGCCGACATCGGCGTTCGAATCCCTCTCGGCCATGTCGCCGTCGGGGAAGTCCTCACGCTCGTCGGTCCGTATACCGGTGATGGTAGGGTTGAATTCGAGATTCCTGCCGGGCTCAACCCCCTCGAAGCCGATGAATTTTGGCATTTGGCAAAGGACGCAGTTACGCCCGCGCTCGAATATCATATTGATCATCTGGTGCCGCTGACTGCGGGGATAATTTCTCAGCGCCGCAATGCCCCAGATCTGCGGCTTTTCGCTGCGTTTGAAGCTGAGCTGATTAAACGGGATAGCTACTTCTACCTCGTAGCCCTCGGCCGTGATCCGGCCCGCGGCATTCCAGATCGCGTCCCAGGAATAATCCTCATTCGGCCCGCCGACCTCGTTGCGGATGCCGTCCGTCTGGATTCCAAACGGATTGATGAAGAATTGGTAGGCGTGGCGTTCGTCGTTGTAGGTATCGATTATAATTCCGACGAAATCGTCATTAAAACCATCATCACGGTCGGAGTAATGGGCGCGGATCGCGGTCGGGTCGTCGTCCAGGCAGACATAGGCGACGTAAAGGTTCGCGTGGTCGTAAGCGATATAGCATTTGGTTTTCACCGGCGCGGGGATGTTCTCGCCGGGTTCATACTCGTTATTGACGTCAAAGACGGCGGCCTCACGCCAGGCCTCCTCCTGGACGATGCCGTCGATTTTAAAAGTTTCACCCACAAAGGGGATGGGCAGCGGTTCCTTCGCTTCTTCATTGCCAGGATCTTGAATCAAGGCTATAGCATGGCCGGCGAAGACAGCTGTAATAGTTATTGTTGTATAGAGAACGGGAAATATCTTTTTCTTCATCTAAGTCCTCCGCTATTAAAGGATTCCTTGTCTTCGCTGCAGCCTGTCCGGATTTCCCTTTGGGGACATATATTTTTTGTTGCGCTTGGGTACTCCCCCCATGAAATTCGACGCAGAAAATTACAAAAAGGTTTTCTTAATATAAATGACCGGCCCGCAAGTTGGTTGTGCGCGGGCCGGCCTTTACGTCGCCGCTCAATTCCAGCCGAATTGTTGCTCCTATAGAACCCAAGCGTAGCCGAGTTTAAAGAACAACGTCCTGTCGCTTTGTGTCAGACCGTACTGGTGACTGCCGTAATAGTTGTCGCTGTAGCCGACAAATAACACAGTCTGCGCGTTGAGCTTATAGGAGAAAAGCAGCTGGGTGAACAAGCGCCGGTATTCAGGGTCAATCTCGTCGATGTATAGGTCTGCATCGTAACGGAAATCGACGTATTGGAAGATCGAGCGGAAGAATGCGCGAGTGTTGAACTGGTACATAGCCTCCAATTGGCTGATGTTGGCTGTGTAGAGGCGGCCCGTGTCAACGGTCATACGCTCGAAGGTGTGATTGAGTGTCAGGCGCACGTGGAGCCCAAGCGCCAGGCTGACCGCCGGGCTTAGCCGCAGGCGCTTGCCGGGCCGGGTATTAGCGTAGTCTACGCGGTCGCCTAGAAGAGCGTTGAATACTGCCACCAGGTTGCCGGTGGGCCTGAAGTTCGAATAGATGCGCAGATAGGTCTGATCGAATTCCTGCCCGTTATACGCCTCATTCCTGCGCCCGCCGATGATATCGACATAGGACTGCAGGGCGCCAGAATAGTTAAACCAGAAAGAAGCGTCCCGGTCGAGTGGATCGCCCTGCTGGTTCTCGTAGTGGTCGTAACCGGCGCCGAAGTTGAACATCGACCACCAGCTTCCCGGCTTGCCCCACCATGTGTGCCCCCAGCCGGCCATGTAAACTTTGTAATCGACACGCGGAAGAAAGCCGAGGTCCGCGCGGAAGCCGGTGCTGAAATCACGGTAACTGAAATACCAGTCGTGGCTGCGAGTGTTGTGAGAGTAATTAAGATAGGCCGCATAGCCGCCGAAGCTGTCGAAATCCTGCTCAAACTCCGCCGCCACCTCGCCGGGATAGTGGGTAGAAGAGCCGAGGAACTGGACTGTAACCCTGTCCCTCGACGTCAGACGGAAGTCGCCGTCGAAGCCGAACATGCGGTTGAAGTAGTCCTTGCCCTCGCGGTCGGTGGCCAGCAGGCCTAAGGTATATTTATTGCCGATATCGCGCTTGTATCGGAAGACCGAAGAAGTGTTGGCAATAGCGAGGGAGGTTGAGTCGGATGCCTGGTTTCCGGGGAAAAGCAGGTTTGTCAGCTCGTCGCGGACAACGTATGCGCCGATCGTGTTGGAGCCCTCCTTGCCGGTTATTTTCATTCCCCAGGATGGGTCCCGCATCATGCGTGTGTAGACAGTATTGATTCTGGTATCAAAAAAATCAGCTCCCTCTGTAAAGAAAGGTCTTTTTTCGGGGTAGAAGATTGCGAAGGGCTGGTTGACATCGAGCTCAAGGGCGTCGGCCTCGACTTGGGAGAAATCGGGATTGGCAGTGAAATTGAGCGTCATATTGGGAGTGAATCCCCAGCGGGCATTGAGGCCGAAATCGGCGTCTTGGCTGGCTTTCTCCATCTCGCCATCAGGTAAATCGCTGCGCTCGTCGGTGCGCGAAGCGGTAAAGGTGGGAGCGATTTCCGCGTTGCGACCGGGGTTGGCACCCTCAAATCCCTCGATCTTGATCGCCTGGCAGAGGTAGCAGTTGTTGCTGCGGTCGCGCGGGAAGGCGCCGATGTGATGGCGCTGGTTTCGCGGGTAGCTGCGTACACCGTCGAATCCCCAGATTTGAGGTCCGTCGGAGCGCTGGAAACGGAGCTGGTTGAATGGTATCGCCATCTCGACGGCGTAGCCCCAATCAGTGATCCTCCCGGCGGAGTCCCAGATGGCGTCCCAGCCCGTGTCGCTGTTGGTACTCGTTTCGATCATGTCGTACTGCACGCCGAAGGGATTGCAGAGGAAGTCGTAACTGCGGCGCTCGTCGTTGAAGGTGTCGAGAATGACGCCGATCCAGTCGTCGCCGCCGAGTTCGTCGCGGTCTCTGATGCGGGCTCTGATGGCGGAGGGATCGGGATCGTAACAGCGGCAGCCGATGTAGAGATTTTTCCTGTCGTAGGTTAGCAGCACCTCGGTTTTAACCGGCGGCGGGACATTTTCTCCAGGCTGGACTTCGTAGTTCAGCTCCAGGACGAGCGCCTGATCCCATGCCGCCTCGTCGATTGTGCCGTCGATCGCAATCGACGACGCTGCAAACGGAACTGTTAACGGAATTTTCTCTCCCTCGCCAAAGATTTTATCGACGGTGTCATCGGGTGCCGGGCTGATGATGGGAGAAAGAGCGGCAATAGAGATTATCAAGGATTTTGGAATCGAAAAGAACATTACTACCCCCATGCTTGGTGCGTTTAGCTACACCTGTTGCGCCCCCTGCAGTAATAAGACCTCTCGTCTGATAAAAAGGTTGTCTTGATGCGCTAAAAAAATCGCATTTAACGGCAGCCGAGTACCGGATCATTTTTTATTTCGTTTGAAAGCACTCACCGGAGCACGTCGAGTCCAGGTTTATTCATCGAGGTGCAAACAGCCATGATATGCTTCCCCATAATCGGGAGGGAAGCCTGCACACAGCTCGGTCGGCTGTTCATCACAGGTACCGTTCAGTCGATCACAATATGGGAGAAAGCGATGGAACTGAGGGATCTTAAGGTCACCCTAATGAAGGTAGAGGGGAATTGCAGCCGCTGCCGGGAGGGGATGGAATTTGAGGTACGCAATGCCAAGCTGCATCTGCCCGAGGAGGGGCTGTGCCTTTTTGCGCTGGGGGCGCTTATACCGAACCTGACGGCATCAATCATCAACGCGGAACCCAAGGAAGATTTTCTCAATCTGATCAATGAATTCCAGTGTCCCGATCCGTTCGCCGAGGTGCGCTTCAAGGTCGAGCCGCTGGACCATGTTACGGCTTAGGCGAGCGCGGAAGGACGGCAGTACATGAACTTCTTGCCGGATTATCTATGATTTAGAATCCGGCCGTTGTCACAGCACCCAGGCGTAGCCGAGTTTGATAAAGAAAGTGCGGTCACTGAGGGTCAGGCCGTAGTCGCGACGGCCGGAGTGGTCGTCGCTGTAACCAATGAATAAAACGGTTTGCGGATTCAGCTTGTAGGAGAAAAGAAGTTGCGTGCACAGCCGCCGGTGCTCGGGTTCGATCTCAAAGGAGTATATGTCCGAGTTGTAGCGGTAATCGACGTATTGAAAAATCGAGCGGAAGAAGGAACGGGTGTTGAACTGATAAACAGCATTGAGCTGGCTGATATTGGCAATGTAAAGGCGGCCGTCATCAACCGTCATGCGCTCGTATACATGGTCGAAATTCAGCCGCAGGTGAAGCCCCAGCTCGAGGCTGACGGCCGGATTGAGTTGCACGCGCTTGCCGGGCCTGATGTTGGCGTAATCGATGCGGTCGCCCAGCATCGCGTTGAACGCCAGATCCACATAGCGGTTCGGCCGGCAGTTCGAGAATATGCGCAGGAGCGTCTGGTCGAAATCCAGGCCGTTGTATGCCTCCCGCCTGCGGTCGACGATGACGTCGACACGGGATTGCATCTCGCCCCTATAATAGAACCAGACCGTGAGATCGCGGTCGAGCGGATTGCTTTGCTGATCCTCGATGTGTGTGTAGCGGGCGCCGAGGTTGAACATCCACCACCAGCTTCCGGGGTTGCCCCACCAGGCATGACTCCAGCCTGCCATATATTCTCTATAGTCGACGCGCGGCAGGTAGCCCAGGTCGGCGCGGAAACCGCTGCTGAAATTCTTGTAACTGCCAAACAAGTCGTGGCTGCGAGTGTTGTGGACGTAGGAAAGGTAGATCGCGCGCCCGCTGAAGCTGTCGAAATCCTGGCCGAACTCCTCGGCCACCTTTTCCGGATATTGCGTGCTCGAGCCGAGGAACTGGGCTTCAAGGCTGTCCTGCGCGGTGAAGCGGAAGTAACCGTCGAAGCCGAACAGGCGGTTGAAATAATCCCCTCCTTCGCGGTCGGTTGCGAGCAGACCGAGCGTGTATTTGTTGCCGATATCGCGCTTGTAGCGGAAGACCGATGAGGTGTTCGCCGTTCTGAGCGAGGTTGAGGACGAGTACTGGCTCCCCGGTAAGACAATGTTTGTCAGATCATCACGCACGACATAGGCGCCGATCGTGTTCGACTGTTCCTTACCCGTGATTTTCAAGCCCCACGAGGGATCGCGGATCATACGCGTGTATACGGTGCTGATGCTCGTATCGAAAAAATCGGCTCCCTCGGTGAAGAAGGGGCGTTTCTCCGGGTAGAAGATGGCGAACGGCCGGTTGACGTCGAGCTGCGATGCGTCGGCCTCGACTTGCGAGAAGTCCGGATTGGCGGTGAAGTTGAGCGTCATGTTGGGAGTCATACCCCAGCGGGAGTTGAGGCCGATTTCGGTATCCTGGCTGGCTTTCTCCAGCTCACCATCCGGGAGATCGCTGCGCTCGTCGGTGCGGGATGCCGTCAGTGTCGGCGTGATTTCAATGTTGCGTCCGGGGCTGGCACCATCGAATCCCACAATCTTGATCGCCTGGCAGAGGTAACAATTGTTGCTGCGGTCGCGAGGGAACATGCTGATTTCATGCCGCTGGTTACGTGGGTAGTTGCGGACCGCGTCGAAGCCCCAGATCTGCGGTCCATCGGCGCGCTGGAAGCGAAGCTGGTTGAACGGTATCGCCATCTCGACCGAGTAGCCCCAGGAGGTTATCTTTCCCGCCGAATCCCAGATGGCATCCCATCCTGAATCGCTGTTACTCTCGGTTTCGATCATGTCGTATTGGGCGCCGAAGGGATTACACTCGAATTTAAAACTGCGGCGTTCATCATTGAAAGTATCAAGAACCACGCCGACCCAGTCGTCTCCTCCGAGTTCGTCGCGGTCGCGGATTCGGGCTCTGATGGCTGACGGATCAGGATCATAGCAACGGTAGGCGACATATAGTTTGGCTCTATCGTAGGTCAGCAGCACCTCGGTTCTTACCGGCGGAGGGATGTTCTCTCCCGGCTGGACCTCGTAGTTCAGCTCTAAAACGAGCGCCTGCTCCCAGGCTGTTTCATCTACATCACCGTCGATTACGATTGGCGATGCTGCGAAAGGCACATTGTGCGGTACCTTTGTGTTTTCGCCGATGTTCACGTCTTCGTTAGCGTCAACAGCAGCGTCAGCGAGAGCGTATAGAATGGGTAGAATTACAATTAAGAACTTGAAGACTGAGGCCGGTGTTTTTACCGAGCGCAATTCAGATTGCATTCCGGCAGCCCGCTCCGTCGCCGCTTGTACTGTTTTTTATACAAACGGAACGGTTGTTCCCCCTTTAGTTAAATGTTGTGTTTGTATTTGAAAAATGATTATGGATTTATTCTATAACTTTTTAAGGTGAGATTGCAACGGTGTGTGAGAAATCATGAAGTTGAGGTCGTTGATATCGTTTGCTGACAGCCAGCGGTGGCTGGAGCTGGTAGCAGGACGTGGATTAATGAAACGCTTCAGGGCTGAGTCATCGCCGGCAGCGATTTGATCTCGCCCGAGTCGAGGAACTCCCCGGCGGCCCGCCTTACTAGTTTAAACATGGGTAGGATTGGGTGGGAACCCCAAAACAGCGCAAGCGGCGAGAAGAGGCCAAGGCCCAGCACGTCGCGGATGCGCGGTCGAAAACCGTAGGTCGACGCCCCGGTGATCCCGGCGTTTTCGCTCAGAACCCAGCCGTCGCCAACGCCTTGCGTTTCCAGTGCCGGGCCGATTTGTCCGCCGGCTTGGCGCAGCCATGCGGCAGTTTTCGTCCCCGTCCCAGCGATCAGCGCCATGCGCCCCTCTCTTGATAGCTGAAGCAGTTTGGTTACGCTGTTGTCGAAGTCCTCTCGAACTCCGTGCGCGCTCTCCAGAAATCTTGGATTCAGGTTCAAATCGGCAGGCCAGCGAGTATGCTCGAAGACGCCTGGCAGGAGCGGCAACATTTCGTAGAGCGATGGAATTCCTGTCGCCAACTCTTGTATGAGAGCCCTGTTAGCCCGGATATTAAAAAAGGCCAGCTTTGAATAACCCCGGAGCAGGGCTGAGACGGCCATTTCGACTCCCCCGGCGGGCAGCGCGATGCAGGCCATGCGCCCGAGCCGATCCACTCTTCCCTCCGCCAGCCAGAGGGCCGCGACGAGCCCCCCCATGCTATGCGTAACAAGGTTGACTACCTCATTGCGAGCGTGTTCATCGATGAACCTGCCCAGCTTCACAGCCGCCTCCGCCGCGGACCTGCGCCAGTCGAAGGAGAAAAACAGGATTCTGTGGCCCGCCCGCCTCAAGTCCCGCATCAGCCCTCGGTAGACAGGCCGGAAGTCGCCCCCGGGCTCGATTCGCACAGCGGGATCGGCGTCACCCGTCCCGTCGTCGTTCAGCCGCAACCGTTCCAGCCTTGTCAAGAAGAAGGTGGTCCTGCTCCACAGCACGCGCCCGCTGTTTGCATCGACGAGATTCGAGCCCATGAAGCCGGGGACGATGATAGTTGTTGCTGCCATGCGGCAATATTCCCGCGTCCATTACGCTGAGTCAAACAAATCACTTTTTATGCGCTGAGTTGCTGTTATAGGATGGCGTCGACTTTTTACCATCCGAGGGCGTGGATATGGACGAATTAATGCGCAACATGGTCGTTAGGGGCTGGTGGGCCTGGGTTATCCTGCTGGCCGTAGTCACAATCGCTTATCTGGCGCGGCATCGCAGCGGTCTGGCTGCGCTGGCCAGGGCATGGGAGGCTTGGGAATCGGAAGATGCTCTCAAACCTTATCTCGCCGACGGCGAAGAGGTTCGCATGATCGAGGGACCGATAGCAGTCACCGACAGGCGGCTGATCGTGCATGAGAGCCGCAGCGGCCTTGTTTATGCGGAGGGGATGCTGAGCATGGTCTGCAATCTCGAATACGGAGAAGCCCGCTCTCTCTGGCCGGTGTTGTTCGGGATCCTCTATATCGTTCTCGGCGTGTTTGCCATGGTCGCAGCCGCCGACGTCCTGAGTATGCTGGTTGTGGGAGCGTTGATCGTCTTAATCGGCATCTTCATCTCGTTTATCCCACTGGTGGGGAAACGCGCAGCCTTAGTCGTCACGTTCTCCAGCGGCAGGCCGATAGTCGTTACCGGCAAGATCGAGGAGGCGCGCCTGCAAGAGATCTGCCGCGTTATCTCCGGAAGCAAGCCGGTTGGCGAATAACGGAGGGTTACTGGTGCCGTGCCTGGATGGTGATCATGGTTACGTCATCCGGCAACTGAGAGGAGCGGGCGAAGCGGCGCAGTCCGCCGATGAATTCCGAGAGCAGCTCATCCCCCGAGGTAGGATTGTCCTTGTCACCGCTGAGGAGCGCTAACGAGCGCAGGTAGCGCCGGAATCCGAACTGACGCTCGTTAGGATCCCAGACTTCGATCGCGCCATCGGTCCCCAACACCAACGTATCGCCTGGGCGAAGGCGTACTGTTCGCGAGCGGTAGCCGCCGTCGGGCCGGACACCCAGTGGCAGCCGCGTGCCCGGCGAGTGCAGGAAGCGTGCATTGCTGCCCTGAATCAGTGCCGGCTCGACAAGGCCCGCGTTGCAGAAGTTGAAAGTGCGCTCCTTGGGATCGAGGACTCCGTAGATCAGCGCAACAAACGTTCGTGGACCGAGGTCGAGCGCCAGCCGCTTGTCGGCTTTGTTGGTGACCGCCTCGGGGCACGGATCGAATTCGGCGTAAACACGGATCGCTTCCATCGCGCTGTTGGCGACGAGCGCACCGGGCATGCCGTAACCGCTGACATCGCCGATGACTATCCCCAAGCGGCCGTCGGGCAGCTCGATGTAGTCGTAGAAGTCGCCCCCGACGCGTGCGGTTGGGATTGATTCGGCGTAGATCTGGAAACCCGGCGGAACCGGACAGCTGGCGGGAAGCATCGAGAGCTGCATCCGGCGGGCAAAGTCCATCTCGCTACGCAGGCTTTCTTCGCTGCTGACAACCTCTTCGAAAACGCGGGCGTTCTCAAGCGCGACGGCGATTACCGTAGCGAGGCCGTTGGCAATCAGCAGATGGCTGGTGACGTAAGCTCCCCTCTTGGTATTGCCGAGCACGAGCATTCCTACGATCTTATTCTTGGTCAATAGGGGAATGACCATCTGCGAGCGGATGACGTCGTCTATCTCTAGCTTGAAGCTGACGTGCTGTGGGTCGCTCTCTACGTCGTCGACGAGCAGCGGACGGCCGTGCTTGAGAGCGCGGCCGCGCAGGCCCTCTTCAAGCTTCACCGGCCTTGCTTTAAGTGCTTCGGGGTCATAGCCGAGGGAGAGCTTGTTGATGAACTCGCCTTTTTCCCTGTCGACGAGGAAGATGCCGAAGACCTGGTAGTCGATGACCGTTTTGGTGTAGTGAGCGATCTCACGCAGCAGGTCGTCGAGATCGAGCACTGAGGAGAGCTCACTGCCGATACGGTGGATGAGCGTCATCACCTTGAGTTGCTCGAGCGTCTGCTCGTGGAGCCGGGCGTTGGCTACGGCCGCCGCCAGCAGCGTGGCGATCGAGCGCATCATCTTCTCGTGCGATTCTGTGAACGAGTGGGTCTTGGTGCTTTCCATGCCGATCACGCCGATCGCCCGATTCTTGTGAACCAGCGGCACGGCCATCTCGGAGCGGGTCGTCGGCCCTGCGGTTATCGGGATAGGGACGTATTCGGGATGCGCACTTACATCGTCGACGGTAATAATCTCCCGCTTTCGCACTGCTTCGCCGATGACACCCTGGTCTGCGCGCAATGAAAGCGTTTCAATCGCATCCTTGGGGTAACCCTCGTTGTAGACCCAGTTGAAACGGTCTTTCTCATCTATAAGGGCGATCAGCATGTGGGAGAAGCCGGTTACATTCTTGATAATTCGGGCGATGTTGCGGAGTACCACCGGCAGCTCGAGCTCGCTGGAGACTTCGGCCGCGACCTGGTCGAGGATACTGAGGCTGTTCATCTCAGTTCCTCGGCTCATTATCCTCCCTCCGTTAACGGCTTCAGCGGGATTCATAGTATATCTCCACCCTGCAAAATCCTAGTTAATACTTCAAGAATGGGCGGTTTGTTCCAGCTGACACGAAAGATTTTAATTGAGCGTGGGTGAATTCGTGAGGCACTAATCCTGCCTTCTAATACATTGATTTCGGAGCGAAAAATCCTGCGATTATTGTGCTTCTTCGCGAAGTCAGGAGCTTGTCTGCTGCTGGCGCAAATCGACCATCATGAAGACGATCACTGCGAGAAGAACGGCGATCACAGTCCAGATAAAGAGCCATGCCGCCGGTAGTAAGGCGCCAGCCAGGCGATCGCTAAACGGCGGTTCCCGCATCTCGAACCGCGGAATCTGGGTGGCGTCCTCGACCGGCCGCAGCGAGATCCAGATAGATACATGGTCCTGGAAATAGACGTGCGGGCTGTTGGGATCCCTGCTGTCCAGGGCACTAACGGCGGAGCCTAATTCTCTGCGGTAAATCTCGACTTCCGTCAGGAAGCGGCGCCAGCGGTCGATGTCGCTGTCGGTGAGCTTGCCGACCGATTCCCGGAAAAGCTCAACGGGTGACCAGCGGGCGAGGTCAAGTCCGAAGTAACCCTGGTCGAACATCAGATTCTCGTGTTTCTGCTGCAGCCTGCCGGCGGCCTCGATGGCACGGACGATTCCGTTGGCCACGTGAGTTTCCACGGCAGTGAAAGGGATACGGCTGTAGTTGACGATCTGTGAACCGTTGACAGTCGGGCGTGTGTTGTTGTTTTCATCCATTATTTCGTCAATTGCCTGGTCGATCTCTCTCTCACGCTCGTCAGGTGTCGGTATGCTTTGCATCGCTCCGGCTGTGATCCTCGCCGCGCTGGGGAAGATAATCGAGAACGTCACCCAGATGAAGAAGAGTGCAGTGAGCGCGAGGCTTGGGGTGCGGGTCATGGTGGATACCAGAAGCCCGAGTGCTGTGACGAAAGCGGCATAGAGTATGGCGAAACCGAGGAAGGCGGCCGTGGTTGCCAGTGCATCGCTGCTGAGCACGGGGACTCCGCTGAAAGATAGTATCAGAAGCGATAGGAGAATTCCGGCGGCGATCAGTACGGCGTTGATCGTGATCAGCGCCAGCAGTTTACCGGTGATCAGTTTCCAGCGGTTAATCGGATTGGAGAAGATCAGGCTGATGGTTCCCTGCCGCCGCTCCTCGGCGACGGAGTCGTAGCTTAGCAGGATGGCAATGAAGCCTCCGATGGCGGCCAGGATGAATTGCCAGGTGAAGGCCTCGGTGGCGTAAAGCAGGGGATTGCTGCGCAATACCTTCTCCATTTCCTGGTGGCGCGCAGCGTTGACGAGAACACGCTCGGGAAGCCGGGTAATCGAGAGGTCGCGGATGTAAGGGTATTTCGACGGAGGGAGCAACGCTGCCTGCTGATACACGGCAACATTGTTCAAACCGCCCATCTGATCCATCAGGTTGCGCGTCGCCTCGGCCTGGCGTTGGCGGTACTCTGTCAACTGGTTGTGATAGGAAGCGGAGCCGACGATCCCGGACACGGCGAATCCCACCATGACTATGGCCAGCGCGATCACAAAGCGCACCGAGCGCAGGCTTAGTTGGATCTCCTTTGCATATAAATATCTGAGCATGTTCCCTTACCTATCGAACGTCGTAGCGATTGAAGATAAAGCCGACGGCGAAAAAGATGACCACCAGCGGTGCGATCAGCAGTGATATATCGATGGCCGAATCGTGGAGGACGTTTCCCGCGTTCCACTGCATTTGCGGTTGGGGTGGCAGTCCGCTGAGGTCGAGCGGCGCCCGATCACGGTGCTGGTCGGTGGTGAAGTCGAGGCTGCCGTAGCCTTTGGAGCGCTGGAACGCGACGTACTCGCGCCTCATTTGTCGGGCTGATTCGACGAAGCGCCTGAGAGATCCGGGATCGTTGCCTGCAGCGACGGCGCAGAGCCGCCTGAATACAGACGCAGGGGAGATGCTGCTCAGCAGCCCGACGGTCTCGACCTGTCGCCACATCAAGTTCTCGTACTCGTGCTGGGCCTGCTCCAGGCGGGTGATTGCACGTTCGCGCAATGGCTCCTTGAACTCGCGTAGACCTCGGCGGAAATCTATTACCTCTTGGAAAGGAGAACGGACAACGTAGTGGGCGTTGTTAACACCGAAACCGAAAATGTTACCTGTGTTCCAACCGTAGTAGAGGTTTCGATTGGTCCTGAAGGGAGAGTGTTCCTCCATGTAGTTATTCACCTGCTGCCTGAACTCGGCATCGATCTCCCTAGTGGTTTTTTCCAGCGACTCCGTAGTCGGCAGTGGATCGAGCTGGACAACCACCTGGGAGGCCAACGCCGGAATGCCGATGACCAGCACGACCCAGGCCAGCAGCGCGAACAGCAGCGAAAGGTTGGAACGGCGGCAGAGGCTGGAGCAAAGCAGGCCGATGGCGAAAAAGAGGATGCAATAAAGGAGAATTTCCAGTGAAATTATAAGCAAGCCAGCCAGCACTTCCCCGTTCAACTGGATTGAGGAAGCCCATTGCAGCGTGGCGGCGATCGCACCGATGCTGAGGATCACTATGAGAAGCAATGTTGCGAATCCGCCCAACGCCAGGCCTGTGATGAGCTGAATCCGGCCGACTCCCACGGCCAGCAGCGAGCGCAGCATGCCCTGCTCGCGCGCCCCGCTGATCAGGTCGTATGAGAGCAGGACCGCCAGGAAACTGAAAAAGAAGGCAACGATACTCGCCACGTCGGGATCAGGCAGAAAGTCGAGCAGGGGATTGGCCGCGTGGTAGCGTCCCATTTCGATGAGCGTGGCCGGCCGCCCGGCGCTGATCTCCAAGTTGTTGGGCGAGGCGTTGGAAATCCCCTTAGCCAAGAACGAAAGCTTCGAAGGTGGAATCTCGAGCACCGTGCGGACCATGCTCCACGCCGTCGTGCGCTCCCGGATTTCCATCCGCGTTCGCTCATACTGAGCTACCGCTTGCGAACGGGCGTCGTAGTCCTGGATCTGAACCAACGTGACGGCGACGACCATAATCACGGCCATCGCGACGCCTATCGAAAAGCGCAGCGTCAGTAAGTGGTTTTTGAATGTATGCGCAGCGAGTCGACCGATCATTGCTGCCCCCCCATGCAGTATGAATCCAGCGGTTATATTGCTGAGAATTATTTCACACTTTGAATAACGAAGCAAGCCCCCGAAAGGTTGCATCAAAACAATCATTAATATTGGACTTCGCGGCGAAGGATTGAGTTGCTCGCGATTTCGCTATAAACTCCCAATTAACACCCCCGGGGGAAATCGATGGATGAGTCCGAAGACAACATGTCTGAAGCTTCAGAGTCGGAGAACGGGAAAAAGGAACCGAAGCGCAAGCGGCGTCGTTGGCCGTGGGTTCTGCTGATCATCTTCGTCGTGATTTTCCTGTCGGCATTCGGTTTCTACGAGTACAGCAACACACCGGGATTCTGCAACAGCTGCCACATCACGACGCCGTATTACACGGCGTGGGAAGAATCGACCCATAACTTTGCTCCCTGCAATGACTGCCATATCTCTCCTGAAGCGGGCGCAAATGGGATGCGAAAATCCAGGGTGTGCTGCAGGTTTTCAAGTATGTCACACGCACATATAGTTCCAAACCTTACGCAGAGATCGAGGATGGTTCCTGCCTGCGCTCGGGTTGCCATGGTAAGCGCCTGGTCGAGGCATTCAGCACAGAAGAGTTCAAGAACCACGTTGTCTTCGACCACCGCCCCCACCTAGCTGGCGTACGCCGTGGCAAACGGCTGCGCTGCACCTCGTGCCACGCTCAGATTGTCGTCGGCACCCATATGGAGGTGACCACAACCACCTGTTACCTTTGCCATTTCAAGGAGTCGGACCTGCATGATGTCAGGGAAATGTCAGCCTGTCGCCTTTGTCACCAGCGGCTGCCGGACGAGATGATAGAGCACACTGTGCCGGATGCGGAAGAGCCGGCCCGAGCCGCAGACACCGTTTCATTCAACCACGCGGAGTTCATCGCCGACCGGAATGTCGACTGCCGCAGTTGCCACGTAAACTCGGTTCAAGGAAACGGCGAGGCGAAAAGGGATCGCTGTTTCGACTGCCACAACATTCCGGAACATCTGAACAGGTTCGACGACATTGAATTCATCCACGACAACCACATCACGGAACATAACGTGACCTGCGAGCGCTGCCACGAGGCTATTCGCCATGAGGTGCAGACTCAGTTTCTCGGCATGGAGCAGGCCTGCAACCTCTGCCACAGTTCCTTGCACAACGGTCAGCGGAGTATGTATCTCGGTGTCGGTGGCCGCGGCGTGGGAGAGCGGATGCCGAGCGTGAAGTACAGCCGCATGGTCGACTGCTCCGGCTGCCATTACGGCGAGGTCGATACAAGCCAGGGCTCGCACTGGCTCGGTTACAGCCGCGGGATCTCACGCGCAGGCTGCGACAACTGCCACGGCGATGAGGCGGAAGATTACTGGGAGGCTCTCCAGGATTATATAGGCGGTATCAAAGAGCGTCTGACAGAGGTTAAAGGATTGCTGGGCAGGGCACGCAGCCTGGCTGGTTCGGCAACAGGATCTCGCAAGGAGACCATCCAAAAGGCGATCGATGACGCGGCTTACGACATCGAATTCATCGAGCAGGCACACGGCTGGGCGCATAACTGGGGTTATTCCGAAGCGCTTCTGGATGCTGCCGAGGAGAATCTCAACGCGTCCACCCGGCGCTGAGGATTTAAATTCTACGCCTCTACCCCTCCGTAAGGGATTTCAGCTGTTCCAGAATTTCCCCGGCTTTATCGAGGATCGCCTCGGCGGCCGGGAAGTTATGGTGGTACTTACCGCGCAGCACCACGTCTATTGCCTCCGACGCCCGGCCGAGTAATTGTTTCATCTCGGCGGTAGCCCTGCCCTGCCTGTCGAGCCTGTCAACGGCGATCCGGCGGCTTTCCAACTCGACGAGTAGTCTGTCGCTGCGGCGCTGCCGTGCGACCTCGTTCTCGATAAAGTAGTCATCGACCGGGTAGGGTTCCGCTTCCCACTCCTCGTGGCACTCGTTGCAGCGTTGTAGAATCGTCTGCAGCGTTTCGCCTTCGGCTGAAACCTGGTGGCAGCCGCCGCAGGAAACGTCGCTCTCCGCCATTACGTCGGGTTCGATTTCCACGCCGGGTACGCGCGCGGTACCTTCGTAGAGCGCAGCGACTGGTCCGTGGCAGTCGACGCAGCCGACGCCGTAATCCTGACCCTCCTCGGAGTGGTGGCAGTTCATGCATTCGGCCTTGCTGATGATCCGCTGCTTGTGCTTCTGAGCGGAGTGGCAGCGTGTGCAGGCTATGTGCTCGTGCGCCTCGTGGTCGAAGTCGATCTCCATCTCCGCGAAGAACTCGACGCCGTGGCTGGCGATACGATTATGGCAGAGGGAGTTGCAGTAGCCGTCGGGCTTGACCAGCACCGCGGGCCTTGCGCCTGGGCTCACCCCTCGCCCGAGTTGCTGGTGGGCGAGGAGAATCTGATCAATACCGGTATCGACCATTTTGATCGCGTATTCGACATTGTGGGCCCCCATGCCGCTGCGAGCGAGATCGATGTTGGAAAGGGCGTCGCGCAGGAACTCGGCGGTCTGGAAATCCTGCGGATTCGTTTCATCGAGCGATGCGAGGATGTTCCTGGCGGACTGCTCTAACGGCGCAACATATTCGAGAGCCGAATTCATCTCGCGCGTCCAGTCGTCGAGCATCAAATCGTAACCCTCACCGTGGCAGCGCACGCACGACTGCCGGTGAGCCTCGTAGGAATCCTGGCGTTCGATGCCCGCCCCGGCCGTGTGGCAGCCCTCGCAGCTCACTTTTGCGGCGAACATGCGGCTCGGAACGTCGGGCAGCCCTCGGCCGCCGACACCCATGTATAGCTGCTTCTGGGGGGAGTGAAGCTCAGAGTGGCAGTTGGCACACTGCACATCAAGGACGCTGATGAATTCGACGGAGCCGTGCTCGATCTCACCGTGGCAGCGGAAACAGCTGATACCTTTCTCGGAGACGTGTTTGTCGTGCATCAGCTGGAAGTCGTCGAATCCGCCCAGGCGCTCTGAGTGGCAATCGTGGCAACGGTCGGGCTCAACGTCGGCATTGCCGCGGGTGATCTTTACGTGGCACTCCTCGCAGCTGACGCCGAGAGAGACGTAAGCCTGGTGGTTGAACCGAAAGCCGGAATGCTCCACTACTTTAGCGGGAGCGGTGTGGCAAGTCGAGCATTCGGTGACCGAACGGCCCTGCTCAGCGCCTTTGAAGTGGCAGATGTAGCACGTGGCTTCGTTGGTAGCGAAATGCGTTCCCCCCGATCCGTAGGATGAATGGCAGGAAGTGCACCAGAGTTTCTCGCCGCGCCTCATTTTGCGCAAGTGCGAGCGGTGGTCGAAGGCAACGTTCTGGCGTAAGCCGGTAGAGCGGTAAACCACCTGGAGTTGGTGGCAGTCGCTCTGCAAGCAGGCTTCGTTTTTCACCAAGGTGACCGGGCGCGGATTGTAAAGCCCTGTGGCGGTCTTGAACAGCGCGCTGGTGAAGTAGCCGAAGCCGAGGTCGTGACAGCGAACGCAGGCGACCCCCTCGTGTGAACTCTGCTGCCAGGAGCGGTGGTAGGGGGAGATAAAGTGGCAGACCGTGCAGGATGCATCGCTCATCGAGACAGCATAAAAACTGGCATTGAGCAGGACGTAAAGACCAATTACGACGGCCAGTGTGATCAGCAATCCGCGTTTATGGCCGCGCAGGAAAAGCGTGAAAGAGCGTAAGGGTCTCATGCTTTCCCCTCCGTTTCAGCTTCGGCTTCCGCCGCTTCTTTGGCCATAATTTCCTCGTACTCGAGCGGGTGTTCTTCCTTAATTTCGTGCTCCGGGATGCGGCCGTGTAACCAGAGCAGACTGCCGGGGAAGGTGGACGGATTGAAATGAACGTTGTAGAAGTGCCAGATGACGATGGCCAGGGTGGCCAACAACGCCTCGTCGCTGTGTACTTCCTTGGCGATGTCGTAGAGGTATTTCGGGAAGTAAGAGAAAGTGAAATCCGGGCTCCAGAGCAGAATGCCCGTGCCGATCATGATGATACAACCCCAGTAAACGGCCCAATAATCGAACTTCTCGACGTAACTGAAGCGCCCGAACCTCGGCTTCTCGCCCCGGCGGCCGAAGTAGAACATCATCATCTGCCCGAAGTCCTTGACATCCCTAAGGTTGGGTAGCATCAGCGTGAAGTCGCGTCTGCCGGGCGGGAAGAAGATGATGTAGATCAGGTGCCAGACACCTACGGTGATCAGGCCGCATGCGGCGATGCGATGGATCATTGTGGAGTTCTGGATGCCGCCCATCAGCTGTATTACCGCCTGAGATATACCGATGTCGGGGAACTTCAGCGGCAGGCCGGTGATAATCAGGAAGACAACGGAGACGGCCATCAGCATGTGCTGCAGGCGGACGCTGAGGCTGATGCGCTGGAACTGCCGTTCCTCCTCCCGCGGTTTCTGCCGTTCCTTTATCTCCTCGATGACAGGAGCGATCGCTGCACGGGCTTCCGACCTGGCCGACTCGATATCGTCTCGCAGTCCGGCTCGAAACCTCCCGTCAAGTGTCTCGCGAATGGCATCGCGCAACGCCCGTTTGAGCTCGCGTGTGCGCCGGATTTCCAGTTCTCCCAGCAGCTCGTCCTCGAGCTCAATTGCCAGCTGCCTTACGAAAGTCTCGATGGAGAGAAGATCGCGTTCCTTTGCCATCTCAACTTCCCTCCTTCCCGGCGGATTCGCCCTCTTTGCCGCTCTTTTGCTTCTTAATTCCCAGGAATCGTCTCCCGAGGTCCAGCGCGATGTGAACCACGAGGCCGAGTATCACCAAAGCTGTGAAGTAGCGGAAGAAAGTCGAGACGTAGTAGACCAGCCCCGACTCCTCTTCTTCCGGATTGACGTGCACTTTGCCGATGGCGAAGTTCGTCCCGGCGCCCTCGTGGCACCCCGGTTGGCCGCAGGTCTTTGGTATGTTTTCGATGCTGACGGTGGAGCGAGGGTCGTTCTGAGGCAGAACCAGGTGATGCCCGTGGCAGCTTGCACAGTTGGCGGCCACTTTCGAGCCGAAACGGACGGCGATACCGTGGAAACTCTTACGATAG
Source organism: uncultured bacterium (assembly GCA_965602675.1). Taxonomy (GTDB): domain Bacteria; phylum Acidobacteriota; class DATKUA01; order DATKUA01; family DATKUA01; genus DATKUA01. Next base: position 19,890 of record CBFCZO010000028.1, read on the forward strand.
GTTTCGATCTGGCTGGTCGAGACGCCGTATTTGCCGACGATCTCCATCGCCTCGTGGCATTCTGCGCAGTCGTCGATGACATGTGAGGGATTGGTGCGGCTGCGCGGGTCATCCTTAGCGAAGATGCCGTGCTCGCCGTGGCAGGATGTGCAGGCTGGTGCATCGGCGGAGCGCTTGTCGTAGAGCGATATGCCGTGGATCGACTGGCGGAAATCGTCCCCGGCCTTGCGGTGGCAAGCGGCGCATGTGTCGGAGACCATGAACTGGGATACGAGGCTGTCGGGCGATTCGTTTTTCTGCACGTCATGAGTGCCGTGGCAGTCCTGGCAGCGCGGTGCTTTCTCGATGCCTTTCGCCAGTGCCTGACCGTGGGCACTCTCGAGGTAAGCCTGATAGGTCTCCGACTGTGGTGCCTTGACCGGATTGCCGAGGTAGTGACAGCGCGTGCAATCGACGGGTTTGGGTTTGTAGCCCTCGTGCGGTACGGTCGTGACGTCGGCGTGGCAACCAATGCACTCGCGCTCATGGTGGACTGATCCTGCCAGCACCGCCTCGTCGACGAAGAGATCGGCCACGTCGCCCGAGGGCAGGACGTAACGTTTGTACGACTGCTTTCCGTGGCAGATGGAGCAGTTCTTGACCTCCACCTGGGCCGAGCCGCCGCTCTCCATCCAGCCGAAGAGGAGGGTCAGGACCGCGAGTAGCAGGGTGAGGCTTGAGACATACTTACTCATCGCCTTCCCCCTGTTCACCGGTCAGCCGCTCGTATTCGAGACGGTGATGCTCCTTGGCTTTGTCCAACGGCATCTTCCCGGAAAGCCAGACCGATGACATGGGGAAGTTGCGAGGGCTGAGGTGGACGTCGTAGAGGTGCCAGATTACGGCAACAATGACCAGTAGCAGTCCTTCGTAGCCGTGGAGCGCCAGAAGCACCGGCACAATCCACTGTGGCACAAGCGAGATTGTCGTTGTCGGATCCCAGAGCATCAGGCCGGAGACAACCATTGTGACCGCGAAGAATCCCGAGAGCCAGTAATGCACCTTCTGTCCGAAGGTGTATTTGCCGCTGACCGGAGGCTGTTTCCTTCTTCCGATCGAGTAGCGCACCGAGTCGGCGAACCGGCGGAAGTCCTCTCGTCCCAAAAACCTGCGCCGGAACTCGCGCGAACCGTGGGCCGAGAAGAGGCTGTAGAGAACGTGGACTGCGACGCTGATAATCAACCCGACAGCAGCGATCCTGTGGATCAGGCCGCGGTTTTCGAATCCACCCTGCAGCTCGATCAGCCAGTGGCTGATATCGGAGTCGGCGAAGAACAGCGCCAGACCCGTGAGGGCAAGAACAAACACGCAGATCATGAAGAAGACGTGCTGCAGCCGCAGGCTAAGGCTCATGCGCCAAGCCATTCCCTCGCGCATCGCCTCTCGCTCCAGTTTAGGCTCGTCCATGTTTTTCCTCCCTGCGGCGCCTGCGCATCTCGATGAGATCGAAGGTGATGTGGGTGATGAATCCGATGACGAGCACACCGATGAAGATGACATAGAACCAGCGCGCGATGAAAACCCCCAGGTTGTTCTCCGGCGTGGCCTCGGTGTGGATTTTGGTCCTGATGAAATTTTCGTTGGCGTTTGGATGGCAACGTCCACAGGTCCTGACGAGGTTGTTCATCGAGATGGTCGATACCGGATTCGACTGCGGTAGGATCAGGTGGTTGCTGTGGCAGTCGGAGCAGGTCGCGGCGGTCGTGACTCCGAAGCGGTTGCGCAGACCGTGTATCGTGCCGCTGTAGGTTTTCATCCTGTCCGGTTCCACACCGAGCGCCGCTGCCATCTGCGGATCATCGTGACACCGGCCGCAGGTCTCCGGCTGGCGGCCGGGTGAGGCAGGCGAAGCCGGCGCGGTCGCCTCGAAAATCGCGTGCTCGCCGTGGCAGGTGACGCACGTTGGCGCGTACTTCTGCTTTGCCTCATCCTTGAGAGCCTCGCCGTGGCTAGAGGGCACGAACAATTTCAGTTCGGCATCGTGGCAAGAGCCGCAGGTCTCGTAGACATTGAGATGATAAACCGGGGAGCTGAGGGAGTCTGACGGTTCGATACCGTGATAGCCGTGGCAGGCGGTACACGGCGACCACTCCGGATTGAGCGCCCGCAGCGGCTGCCAGTGGACGCCGCGCCGGAATCCTTTGGCGTTTTCTTCATGGCAGCTACCACAGTCCACCGACGGCAGGTCGGGCGCATGCGCAAGGCTCACCCCTGCGTGGCAGTCCGTGCAGGAGAGAACGGAATGGGTTCCTCGCGCCAGATCGTCGGGATTCAACTGCGGGGCGATCTCGTGGCCCGAGCCGCCGGCATGGCAGGCTCCGCACCCGCTGGTCTGAGTCCCTGACGGGGGCTCTGCAGCTGGCAGAAAACTCATCAGCACGGGTGCGCAGATGAATGCCAGTGCCACCCCAAACGATAATTTTCTCATTCTCTTCCAACCCCTGTGGCGGAGACAGGCCGCACGATGTCCACACAAATATCCTTCGGGGCGTCAGCCCTATTAGGATGTTATCTTATCCGCTTTGCCGCGGGAAAATGTCGTGTTTGAGGCGATCAGACTTTTTACTGATGTTCGTCCGACTTCGTGCCCCCTTGCCGCCTGGCGCGCTCTGCTTCCGCGATCTCTTCGTACTCATCCGGGTGTACCTTGGCGAGTTCCTTGTGAGTCATCCTCCCCGAAAGGAAGGTCAAGGACAGCGGAGCCTCATCGGGATTTACCATTATATAATAGAAGTGCCAGACGAGAATTGCCAGCGCAGCGAGTATCGCCTCGTAGAAATGGATTACCCTGAACACTTCCCACAGCCACAATGGCATGAAGATCAGGGCAATTTCCTCGAACCAGAGGATGAAACCGGTGATCACCATAACGGCGGTGCCCCACACCAGCGCCCAGTATTCAGCCTTTTCCATGTAGCTGAAGCGGCTGAAGCGCGGGCGCTGCTTCCGCCGTCCGAAGAAGAAGAGGATGTTGTGCCAGAAGTCAGTGATGTCCTTCAGCTTGGGCATGAAGCGCTTTCGTTGATCCTTGCCGCGCGGATTGAAGAAGAGGAACCAGAGATGATGGACCGCAATAACGGCGAGGATAACGCCGCAGACGCGATGGATGTTGGCGCGAAATGCCTCTGTATTGGAGATCATATTTAGGGGCGCGAAAATCCAGTGCTTCGGCCAGACCAGGGCGAAGCCGGTATAGACGAGGGTGATAAAGCTGATCGCCATCATCGCGTGCAGGATGCGTTCGAGAAGTGTCATCCGCACCACGTGTGGCTCGCTCTTGTGCTGGCGGTTGCGGATGATCATCTTGCGGACAAAATCGAAGACGTTATGGACCACCATACCGCCGATGACGATAACAATCAGCCAGAAGTACATGTTGGAGACCAGCTGGGCCCAGAAGTTATCTTCGTAATCTCCCGTGACATGGATACTACTGGCGATGAAGTTTGGGCCTGCGCCGGGATGGCAGTGGCCGCAGGTCGCGGCGAGGTTGTCGGGGTGGATTGAGGATCGCTGGTCGCTCCCGGCGTAAACGGCGTGGTAATCGTGGCAACTGGAGCAGTTGGCCACCTGGGCATCGCCGAGCCCGGTGGCGCGACCGTGGTAGCTGCGCTCGTAGGTCTGGACCACGTCGGAAGGCAGGCCGAAGCGGCGTATCAGGCGCAAGTCGGCATGGCAGGTAGCGCAGTCGTCCTTGATCGCGGTCGGGTAGACGGTGGATTGAGGATCGCCGGGGGGCAGGATCTTGTGACTGCTGTGGCAGTCGGCGCAAGTGGCCGATTCGTTGATGTTGCCTTCGAGGAATGTGGTTCCATGGATGCTTTCCTTGTACACACCGAAAATATCGGTATGGCAGCCGCCGCAGCTCATCAACGCCTGGCGCTTGAAGTTGGGATTGCGTTGAATATCTGCGGGAAGGATGCAGTGGGAGCCGTGGCAGCTGCTGCAAGTCGGCCCGTTTTCTTCACCGGCCAGTAGCATCTGCCCGTGGATACTTTTCTTGTAGTTGTCGAGGATTTCCCCGCTGTGGCATGCTCCGCAGGTGTCGGGCTGGTTCAGCCTGTGCATCGGCGCAGCCTGGTCTTCAGAACTGTAGCGGATTTGATGCGCCGGGCCGTGGCAGGAGAAGCAATCGGGCTGCTTCTGATCGACTCTGGCGGTGCGGGTGGTGTGCGCACTCACGCCGAATTCCTCGATCACGTCGTCGTGGCAGTCGTCGCATCGTGCCGCGTCAAGGGGGCCGGGATCTTCGACGTGCTCCTCGGTGCCGGCGTGGCAACTCGAGCAGTAGACGTCGTTATCCTCGACGTGAGGGCCGTCGGCAAAGTGATCGGAATCGACGACATTTTTCTCGCCGACCTCATCAGCATCCTGGTGGCAATCGAGGCAATCAGCGTCGGGAATATCCTGCGGTGGCGCCGGCGAGGTGGCGGCGCTCTCTGAAACAGCCAGTGATAAAATGATCCCTGCAGTTATAACTGCGCCTATGATCAGAAAGCTTCTCATCGCATCTCCTCGTTCAACCGGCAAATCAGTTACAACTGAACAAAATCATTAATTAAGGATATAAATTGTAATTAGGGAAGCCTAATCGCTCTCTTTTGCACGAATATTTTACCACGATTTCCGGTGAAGGCCATAGGAAATCAGTGATCATTGGATTTCACCCTGATATTGGCGAACAATTAATGTTGCAGTAGCCGGGCTTCGCCAGGCGGTCAGCAGTTCCCTCAAGGCCGGGTAGGCAGAAGGGGCTATTTCGGACGTGTCGATTCTTAAATAACGCTCGATAATCAGTTTGTTGTCATCTTCGTGGTAGATGGAACGGATGTCGATCCTCCCGACGCTGTTAATAATGGAAAGATTAACCGGCTGCACAAGTGGTCTGAAACCTTCGGGTACCTTCACGTCTATCTGCTGCTGCTCCTCCCATGGAGATGAAAAGACCACCGGTGTTCTCCTTGTGCTTCTGAACAACGGCAATGCCTCGGCAGGCGTCTTGAAGAGCGAATGAGGGAGAAGGACGGTTAGCAAATCGCCCGATTTTTTCCCCATTTCTTTTGCGGTCCAACTGAGTTCGAAACGGCACACGGTTGCCGAGCGGTGCAGGACATATGCCTTGTCGAAGAGGAGTTCAGGCCCCGGCCATTCCAATTCGACATCAGCCAACTCGCGCAGATATTCATTTCCTCCCCGAAGAGTATTCACTGGATTGAAGACGCCGGAGCAGGAGGCGTAGGTGTTTCCGCTCGCGGAGCCGTCAGGCTCCATGCGCATTTCTATTCGAGCCTGTGCTGAATTCTGTTTTAAGATTAATTCGTCGATTTTTTCCAGCCTGTAACCGTCGGGGAGCAACCAGAACACGGTCAGGCCGTAGGGAGGCAGTCCCAGACTCTCGCGAAGAGGTTGGTCGGGGTAGAACCAGACATTGTCCTCGCCGGACCCGATCACAACGGCAACTCTGTCGAATTGAATCGGCGCAGGCACACTCCGAACAAAATCCCGAGACGCGGCAATCAGTACCGGATTAGCCGCCACTCCGGCCCGTTTCAGAAGGGCCGAGGCCAAAACTGCGATTTCGAGGTCATATCCAAATACGCTGTCGAATACTCGCTGTGCCGGTCGGATTTGATAATCGGCCAGCTTAAAATCGAGCTCGATTCGACGAATACGATCTTCCAATATTTGCTCGAGTCGTGAAACGACTTCCACCAGATCGGGGTTTCCTTCGGAGAGGCTCTCGGCCAGGGCGGCGGCCTCTCCCGACAACTCCATCTTGGCGAAGAAGTTATCCGCCAGATGTCGTTGTACTTCCTCCCATGTCTCGTAAGTAGAGAAAAGGACCCTGGAGCCGAGGGCGCCTTTGTCCGGGCCGTGAGGTTCCATCGGGAGAGGTGAGCTGTTAAGAACGCGCCAGGAATAAATCCTTGCCGCTCCCGATTGGCGGATCTGCGGCTTGCCGATATCAGAGCTGTAGGCGTATTTCAGGTCGATTCCGACCGGCACCCTGATGGCGAGCACCTGTTCACGCGCAGTGTCGATTCGGCGAAAACTTACACATCCATCCGCTCGCCGGGGATCGATATTCCTCCTGTTTACGCTGAACAGGGTTTCGATTACACTTCCCGCCCCCGCTCCCGGAACAGAGACGATCGCCTCGAGGAAATCATCGAAGTCGCCAGCGTTTTCGAATATGGGCGAAACATCGAATGCATCTTCGGCCAGCGCCTGGATCGAACCGTCGGGCGTAATCGAGCGGGCCCGCAGCAGCTTGACGACACTATCGGCGCTGGAGAAAGGCAAGCTGATTTGCGAATAGCGTTCGCTGCCCCTGCCTGTAAATGCTTTCGCAATACTGTGCAGCCGCGTTCTTTCCATACCTGCTGCCTCTATTTGCACTCTCGTTTCGGCCAGAAGTAACAGAGCATCCGAAGCGGGATAGCGTTCGGCATCGGGCGCGGATGCGGCGATTTTTCGCAGTTCCTCGGTGCCCTGCGGCATGGCGAATGCAACGCACAGGAGGCAAAGTATTGGGATAAACCTGCTGACGTGTTTCATTGCCCGCCTCTTACCGCCACAGCATCGGTCCTCCAGCGGAGGAATTCGTCGATGACCTTTCGCGCAGCCTCAAAATCCTTTTCTTGAACAGTGAGCGTATCGATTTCAAGCTCCAGGATTCTGCTGACCGAATCAAGCTCCGCTGCCAGTGCTCCGCGCAGCCTGACTGGCCCTGATCCCAGATCTGCGGAAGAGCCATCTCCGTGCAATGAATAACCCTCAGGTAGGGCAATTTTCTCGTTAAAGAATATACCTACCGGTGCGCTGACGTCGGCAGGGGCGGTGTCGACACCGAATTTTTCTATCTCGATCAGGGAATTGAGAGAGTCGATCTGCAGCTGCACGCCGGTCAGCAGTGTTGGTATCTGGATAATATCTCTACTAAATGCTGCGAAGATACCGGCGCGGAATTTACATGAAACTACAACGGATTCTGATGGCTGCCCAGTATATTGAGAGTTGCAGGACAAAACGTCTGCTCCCGAGACTACCATTTCAAGGAAGTATCCGGCGGCCGATTGCCGCTCGGCAGCGGGCAGGTTCAACAACCATTTTCTCAGCAATTCGCCGGCCCGGCCTGTGGCACTGACTTTCAGTTCGCCGGAGATTCCTCCGTTGATGTCGAGCTCGCACTCAATCTCAAGTTTGAGCGTCGAGCCGCTGCCTGTCGCATCTGCAGTGGCAGCAGCTGCCGCGTGGCAGAAGATAATTACCCCGATTATTGAGACGAAACGCGCCCGTAACATGAATTCCGCCTTCACCATGTATTGGAAAAAATGCAGTATATACTTTCGGTTACCGATTGTGAATTGTTGCGTACACCCAGCATTCGTTCCACTGCTGCCGACATGTTTCTATTACTTATCGGCGTCGGCTGTCGGCAGTGAGGGATGAAATCTGGCCCTGAAAGTTCCCCTGACTTTTGCGTTGTCGAGCTCGAATTCGTATCTGCCTTCCAGCCAGCCTTCTTCCCTGGCATCGAGTATCACAGTTCCCGCACCCCGGCCGGAGATGTTGCGCTCCGTCTCGGGATTAAGCCGTATTCGGACTCTCTGAATTTTGAGCTCTTGCCCCAGCAGTTCGTCAACAGTCTTGGTCTTCGAAAGGACGATTATCCGCAGGACGGGGTAGAAATCGGAAGCCACCGGGCTGCTGAGAAGTGTCAGTCTCATCCTGTTGCCGCCCGGCAGCAGCTCGGTGTCAGCGTAGCCCCATTCGGATCTATATTCGCGGGAATCAGCTTCAAAAGCGAACCAGCCGTGTATGCCGTTCGATGGATCGCGGCGTTGCTCGAAAAGCTCACCCTTTTCCTCATCGAGTGCCGAATCATCGGATTCCTGCCTGCTGGCGATTCCGGGAAGAAACAGAAGTGCTAGCAGAACAACCATCGCTCGCGAGAGCGCCGGTTCGCAACAATGTCTTTTTTCCGACAACACTTCCGTAGAACCCAGTTGCTCAGATTTCGAGTTCAGGCCTGCTTCGCCTGGTTGCCTCAACCTAATTCATCAGGAGTGTTGAGGCGCACCTTGAAGCTGCCTTCTATTTGATGCGGCGTGCCCTCTACAGAGACTTCGCCTGAGAAAGTGCCTTCGAGCCATCCAGTGCTTACTTTACTAAAGGTAAGGGTGACTCTACCCTCGTCGCCCCGCCCCTTTTTCTTTTCCATTTTGAGGACGATGGCCTGATCGGCAATGCTGAGGCCCTCCAGCTCTGCCGCCTCCGAGATGTCCGCGAAAACAACGATTCTCAGGAGAGGGAATTTCCCGCCACCGACAGGGTTGTTTAGAATCACCAGCCTTACCGCGTCGTCTCCCTGTGAAGGATGGATATCGGCGTAGCCCCACTCCGTCGGGTGTTCCACCGAATCGATGGTGAATCTGAACCAGCCTCCTTCGCCGAGTGACTCATCCCTGCGCATATCCTTGAAGACGGAACCCATGCCTTGCGCGTCGGCTGTGTCTTCGACAATCTCGTACTGCTGTCCACCACAAGCCGATGCCAACAGAATTATGGAAAGCGAGAATACTGCTGCTGCGAGAGGAATAAAAGTGATTCTCACAAGCTCACTCCTAGGTTCCTTTAGTTAAACACTCAGTTTCAGGGCGTGCATTTTATCCATTGGACGGTAGGGCCGCAAGAAGGCTGTGTAATTTGCGGAGTCTGTCCGGTCGGATCCTTGGCCGGGAAAGACACCATTAGATACGAGAAGGGAGCTGCGGGGGCTCCCTTGAAGTCGTTGTCCTTTGTTCGAGCATACCGGTTCAGGAGCCGAAGCGCTCCTTGAGGACATCCTCGAGTGTCGGCTTGCCGATCTCCTGAAGTGCGTAGATAACGCGGCAGGTCGGCTTGTTAACTTTTACTATTCGCTGGAGGTCGATTGGCGTAGCCACAATTACGACGTCGCAGTCGGTTGCGTTTATCGTTGTCTCGAGGTCGCGGACCTGCTGATCGCCGTAGCCCATCGCGGGCAGCAGTTCGCCTGTATCGGGGTATTTTTCGAAGGTTTCGGCGATGGTGCCGACCGCATAGGGACGCGGATCGACTAACTCGGCGGCGCCGAACTTGTAAGCTGCGATGACACCGACGCCGTACTGCATTTCGCCGTGAGTAAGCGTCGGGCCGTCCTCGATCACCAGCACTCTTTTGCCGCGTATCAGCTCGGAGTTGTCGACGAAAAACGGGCTGGCGGCGTCGATCACCACGGCATCGGGATTGGCCTCGGCGATGTTCTCGCGCAGCTCCATCACGTCGTCGGGGTCGGCGGTTTCGATTTTGTTGATCACGATGCAGTCGGCGCGCAAGAGGTTGGTCTGGCCGGGATAGTAGCTGAGCTCGTGTCCGACTCGGTGCGGATCGACCACGGTAATCTCGAAGTCGCTCTTGTAGAAAGAGAAGTCGTTGTTGCCGCCGTCCCAAAGGATGACGTCGGCTTCTTTCTCGGCTTCGCGCAGGATGGCCTCGTAGTCGACGCCCGCGAATACGACGGATCCCTCGACGATGTGAGGCTCATACTCCTCCATCTCCTCGATCGTGCAGCCTTGTTTTTTCATGTCCTCGAGAGAGGCGAAGCGCTGGACGCGCTGCTTCTCGAGATCGCCGTAGGGCATCGGGTGTCGAATGACGGCGATTTTCTTGCCGAAGCTTTTCAGCACCTCGGCAACGCGCCGTGTGGTTTGGCTCTTGCCGCAGCCTGTGCGGACGGCGCATACGCTGATCACCGGCTTGGTGGATTTAACCATCGTGTGGTCGGTGCCCAGCAGACGGAAGTCGGAGCCCCAGGCTAGTATACGGCTGGCGGTGTCCATCACGGACTGGTGGGGAACGTCGGAGTAGGAAAAGACCACCTGCTCCACGTTAAGCTCGCGGATGAGCTCTTCGATTTTATCTTCGGCCTCGATTGGAATTCCATCAGGGTAGAGCTTGCCCGCCAGGGAGGCGGGGTAACGGCGGCCTTCGATATCAGGTATCTGGGTTGCCGTGAAAGCGACTATGCGGTACCTCTCGTTATCCCGGAAGTAGACGTTGAAGTTGTGGAAGTCGCGCCCTGCAGCGCCCATTATTATCACGTTGATGCTCATGATTTCTCCTTGTGCTGGTTTACATCATATGTTGAAGACGTAGTGCAGACTAAAGTGCGGCGTCAGGATATTTACTTGAAGGCGGCTTGCCTTCCAGGGCAGATTAGGAGGCGGTTCATTTCGTCTCTCAAGTCAAGTTTCCTCAGAGCTAGATTCTAGTCTGGCGCCGGGTGTCAAGGCAAGAGGTGACGGAGAAGAAAAAAGCACCGTGGCGCCGTACGGCGCTGCGGTGCTACCCAAAGTCCTGGATATTCTTAGTTCAGCGCGTCGACTAACTTTTTGCCGGCTTTGAAGCGTACGCCGTTGCGGGCGGAGATCTGGATCGTCGCGCCGGTCTGGGGATTGCGGCCGGTTGTGGCTTTGCGGTGGCTTACGTTGAAGGTGCCGAAACCTACCATCTGCACGTTGTTGCCGCCTTTAAGAGACTTTTCGACAGCCGCAGTGAAACCGTTGAGAGCGGCCTCGGCGTCTTTCTTGGAGATATTTGCGTAGTCTGCAATGTACGCTACCAGATCAGCTTTTTTCATTACTGTTTCCTCCCATGTATTCGAGTGTTGACTACTAATAACACAGCGGTTTGAGGCTCCGCAAGCGGTTTTTCCGCTTCCAGCTTGATCTTAGACGATATCTTCTCAGCAGCTCGGATGAATTTTTTCACAGTTGCCTGTAAACCATATCCGTCTTCCGAGCGTCAAAATGATAGGTGATAAAAATGAGAGGGATCAGATTCGTTATGGCCGTGGTTTTATTGCTGATAGCGCTGCCGCTGGTACTGCGGATGATTTTCTGACCGGAGGCGGCTTAAGTCATTTAGATAGCAGACTTTCTCCGCTGGATTTCAATCCAGCAAGGTGCCCGCGGTTCCCACTCCTCCGCTAGCCGCGGGCACCCACTTTTTTTAGTGACGCCGGGAACAGCCTAGTAATCTCTAATCGTATAAAGTGTTTGAGGATAAAGTTAAAACCACTCTACCTGCACCCGTCTTCTTCAGGTCAAGCGGAAGGTGTAGTAGAATTTGAACGAGGAAATAGATGAGCTCTTCATTGGATTTCAGAACAGCCGCGGCACTGGCACTGGCAGTCTCATTTATTACGGTTCTGGCCGGAGCCGTTTCAGATAAAGAGATCAGGAAAACCATTGTTACACCCGGTCGCACGATAATCCTGTCAGACGGTTCGATGCCCGCAGAGACCGAGGAAGGCGGGTTGCTGATCGTGCAGTTCCGCGGTGAACCCGGCGAGGCGGATCTCCTCCGCTTGAGCCTTCGCGGGATCGAGCTGGGGGAAAGCCTGGGCAACGGTGCTTACTGGGTCCGCACCAGGTCCGCTGCTGAACTTGCGGGCGTGCAATCAGTCAGAGCTGCTGTGCGTGCGCAACCCGGCGACAAGATAGCGCCCCTTTTAGCCCGGCGAGCAGCGGCAGTTTCTCCGGATCGCAGGTTGAGAATCTCAGTCTCTCTGTTCAACGGGATTTCCTATGATGCTGCTGCGGCTGTCATCGGCGCGCATGGGGGGCGATTGCTTCATGACGGTTTGCTTTACGGTGGCCGTCTCGAAGTTGAGATTCCGGCGTCCGCGTTGAATAGGCTCGCCTCTTCGGATTTCCTGGTCGCGGTCGAGCCTTTGCTGTCGCGAAAAGAAATTAAGAACGACATCTCCGCCGCTCGCTCCAGGGTCGATGTGGCGAGGTCGACTTTCGGATTCGACGGCACGGGAGTTTCCGTCGGCGTCTGGGACGGTGGCAAGGTAGATGACCATCAGGACTTCGACAGCAGGCTGATAATCGCCGAAGACGTAAGTAGATTGGATCACGCAACTCACGTGGCGGGCACCATCGCCAGCAGCGGCGCGAGCCGGCCGCAGGGCATGGGGATGGCGCCAGCGGCAACTATCGTCTCCTATGATTACGAGGGCGGCGTCGCCGGCGAAATAGCCGCCGCGTTCTCGCAATATGGCATTGCCGTGAGCAACAATTCCTGGGGTTACGTCATCGGCTGGTACCAAAACACTGAGGAGGAAAACCGCTGGGAGTGGTATGGAGATTACTTTGGCTGGTACGCCGGTATCTCGGCGGCTTATGATGATCTGATTTATAAAAAGAATCTCTCGATCGTTTTTTCGGCGGGCAACGACCGCAACGACTCCGGCCCGGCGGAAGGCGAAAGCTGGTGGGATTTTGACAATTATGAGGACGGCCTTGAGGTGAATGATCCTCCTCCTCCACACGACGGACCGTTTCACACAATGGGTATCAATGCCAGCGCGAAAAATGTGATCGCCGTCGGCGCGACCGACTTCGTTGACAATATCACCAGCTTCAGCTCTTGGGGACCACCGCTTGACGGGCGGATCAAGCCTGAGGTCGTGGCGAAGGGGAATATCACTTTATCTACTGTACTAAATAACCAGTATACCTGGATGGGCGGCACAAGCATGTCGGCTCCGGTTGTCAGCGGCAGCCTCGCTCTTCTGATCGAGCACTGGCGCAACCTGACGGGGAAATCACCCACACCGGCTGTGCTGCGCGCTGTGGTAACCGCCACGGCCAATGACCTGGGAAGAAAAGGCCCCGATTACTCCTACGGCTTCGGCCTGCTCGATGTCTACGCCGCCGCCAAGGTAATGAGCGACGACGCAGATAAAAACACCATCGTCAAGGGCGTGGTCAGGAAGAAACAGAGCAAACGGGCCAAGTACTATAAATTTTCGCTCGGTAGCGGAACTAAGTTGCTGAAGGTCGGTCTGGCGTGGATCGATCCGCCGGCCGCCGCGCTCGCGCCGAAAGCTTTGGTCAACGATCTTGACCTGAAAGTTATGTGGGTAAAGCGAGGCAAGATCAGGAAGGAGTACCGGCCGTGGGTGCTCGACAGCAGCAAACCGCAATCTCCGGCGACGACCGGCGTCAACACGGTTGACAACATCGAGCTCATCGAAGTGAAGAATCCTAAGAAAACCGGAGAATGGGTTGTAGAGGTCACAGCCACGACTTTGGGCAAATTCATCAAGCAGAAGTTCGTGCTTGTAATCGTGACTGACAAGCTGCTTAACGTCGCCGTTGAAGAGACTTCCGCGCCCTAAGCACCGTTTACGGAAAGTAGCGATGGATAATTATCTATAGACATTAGTGGAGTCCCAACTGCGGATCATTCATATAGTATATAAGTCAACTGCTCACAAATCGGTTATGCCGGCCTCGTAACGGTGCGAGACCTGTCGGCAGGTTGCTCAAAGCACTAAAAGGTAGATCATGACGAAATCCCCCCACGGCAGGTTAACTATTGGCTGTGCAGTCGTTTTGTTACTTCTAGCGGTTTCGGCAGCGTCGGCTCAGAGGGAAGGCGAAGACTACCGCCTGAAGCTTCCCGGCCGAGAAGTGGCGATCGAGCGCGGCGCGATGCCGGCAGCTTTCGACAGAAAGGATCTTTTCGTTTTCAGGTTCGACGGCGAACCCGGCGAGACGTTACTCCATAGCCTGAGGGAGCGAGGCCTCACAATCGGTGATTATCTCGGCGATTCCTGCTACTGGGTTCGAGCGGAGGGAGGGCTGATCTCCTCTGATCTGATCGGGGTGTGGGCGGTTTACAAGCCCACGGCGGAAGATAAGATCGTTCCTGAGCTTGCCGGACGGCTCGCTGCAGCAGGAGTGGAGCGGAAGGTAAACGTTACGATTTCCTTTCTCCCGGATGTGCACATTAAGAGCGTGCAGGAATTGCTACTGGAAGAGGGAATCGGCGTTTCACCGCGAGAATTGCTCTATGGCGGGAGGTTGCACCTGCAATTGACTCCCGCTCAAACAATATCCCTCGCCGCCTCGAATCACGTACGGATTCTCGAGCCCGGACCGAGGCATAAAAGAGTTCTCAACAACAAGAGCGGCAGGCAGACGAGATCATTCTTTGCACGTCGTGCATTCGGCATAGACGGCGCAAGCGTCGCTGTGGCTATTTGGGACGGAGGCGAGGTTTACCGGCACAAGGAATTCGGCGACAGGCTGACGCTCTCCGAGTCCAGCTACATAAGCGAGCACTCGACGCATGTGGCGGGCACTATCGCAGCCGAAGGTAAAAAAGTTTCGGCGACGGGAGCGGCTCCCGCGGCGAGAATCTACAGTTACGATTTCGACGGGGACCTGGCCTCAGAGATGGCCCGGGCTGTCACGAAGTACGCGATAGTCGTTTCCAATAACTCCTGGGGATACATGACAGGCTGGGAGTATTTCTACCACCCCGATTACCAACGTTACATGTGGGGATGGTTTGGGGACGAGTATTTCGGCGCATACGATTCGGAGTCGGCGGCTTATGACCAACTTGTATACAGGAATAACCTGATCATCGTTTTCTCGGCCGGCAATGACAGGGGCGATATTGTCGCTACCTCGCAGTATTGGGATGACATTCATGGCACGCTCGTCGACCAAACGGTCCTTGATAAGGATGGTCCCTATGTAACCGTGGGATCGACGGGATCGGCGAAGAAAGTTATCGCCGTAGGCGCGACATCCGGCGGCAAGCAAATGAGCAGCTTCAGCTCGTGGGGGCCTACCAAGGACGGCAGGGTAAAGCCGGAGGTTACAGCTCCCGGTGTGCGGATATGGTCGACGCTCCCTAACAATAAATACGGTATTCTCAGCGGCACAAGTATGTCGGCGCCTGCAGTGACCGGCGGAATTGCTTTGCTGGTCGACCTGTGGCGCAGCCTCTATTACGGCGATCCTTCACCGGCAGCCATCCGAGGAATTATAGCGGTTACGGCACAGGATTACGGCAAGCGAGGTCCCGACTACAAGTACGGTTTCGGCGCGCTGGCTGTCGAGGCAGCCGCCAGGCTGATCAACTCGAGCGCTGAGGACAGGGTGATTATCGAAGACAAGATTCACAAAACCAGGGAGCGCACTAAAACGTACACATTCGATGTTCCCTCCGGTGTAGAGACACTGAAAGTCTGCCTTGCCTGGATCGATCCTCCCGCGAGCCCCCGGTCACGGACAACCCTGGTTAACGATTTGGACGCCAGACTGCTCAGCCCCGGAGGAAAGGAATTCCTGCCCTGGACTCTCGACAAGGACAATCCGAAGAAGAAGGCGACCGCAGGCGTCAACTCCGTCGACAATATCGAGATCGTCGAGGTCAAGAATCCTGTGGCAGGCACGTGGACCGCCGAGGTCAGCGCCGAGCGAATCGGCTCAGGCAGCAGGCAGGCCTTTGCATTGATCGTTTTAACCGGACAGAAATAATCCGGTTGTTTACCGATCACATCTTCTTTAAAAGCAACGTCCGTGATTTTCGGTGGCGTGCCGTGTAAGTGTGCGAAAAAACAGAAAATAACGAGTTGAAAGCAATAATTGATAAGTAATACTATATATAATACTAAAAGCAGAAATATTTACAGCTTGTTGACGCCGACTTGAGACAAATGTATCTTATAGATATCGCCGCTGTTTTTTAAGGATGGTTAACCGTAATTTATTTAGAGGGGTGTGAGATGGATTCCAGGTTGCCGCGATTTAGAGTGCCATTATATTCGTTGATATTCATGGCAATATTCGCGATCGCTCTCCATTCGGATGAGAAGAAGGTGGAAATCACGACACCTGGCCGCACTCTTTCTGTCACAACCGGCTCGATGCCACCCAGAGAAGAGACATCGGGATTGCTAGTTTTAAAAATCAGGGGGGAAGTGGACGACAAATTGAGCCAAGCACTTAAACAGCGCGGGATTAAACTGCTCGATTACATTGAGAAAAACACGTATTGGGCCCGGTGCCAAGGCGCGGTCGATCTGAGCGGTATCGTGAGTATTGAGGCAGCTCACAAGGCTGAAGCTTGCGACAAGATAACCGCCGTGCTGTCGGAACATCTAAAGAAGGTGGGTGATCGGAAAGAAACGGTCGTCGTTACGGCCTCTTTCTTCGAAGGCACTGATTACCGGCGGATTGTCTCTTTGCTAAGAGGAATCGGCGCAAGGCCTCTGAGCTCATCGATGCTCTACGGCAACCGGATGCTTGTGGAGATTGATCCAGCCACGATAGCGCAATTTGCCGAGGATGAATCGGTCGCTGTGCTCGAACCAGGACCTGGTAAAAAGGTTGGGTATAACTCCAACACCGCGAAGTCTCTGGGCGTAGACCAGGTCTGGAAGAACTATAAAGTGGATGGCGAGGGAGTCAACGTAGGCATTTGGGACGGCGGCTCCGTTTTCCCGCATAAAGCTTTCAGAAATCGTCTTGTGGTGGTGCAAAAAGTGGATCCTGAAGATCATGCCACCCATGTTGCGGGAACAATTGCCGCCAGTCACAAGAAAAAGCAATCGAAGGGTATGGCCTACGGAGCCAGTTTATACTCATACGACTACAAGGGAGACGTTCCCACGGAAATGGCTTCTGCTGTGCGCGAATACGACGTGCTCCTCACCAACAATTCCTGGGGTTATGCCACCGGCTGGGAGCTCATCGATTGGGGGCCGGGCTATGGTTATTACTGGACATGGTTCGGCAAGGCGGATTTCGGTCGATATTCATCGGAAGCCGCAGCATACGATAAATTGATCTACCAGAAGGACGTGACAATCGTGTTTGCAGCAGGGAACGACAGGGGGGACGATTTCACCGACTGGGCATATGTCGACTATGATTCACTTATCATTTACGAGGGACTGGTCATCGGCAAGGACGGTCCATACAAAACCATCGGTTCCAATGCTTCGGCTAAAAACGTGATCACCGTCGGGGCCACAAGGGGAAAAAGCTGGATGACCGAATTCAGCTCTTGGGGGCCCACCCGAGACGGCAGGCTGAAGCCTGAAGTGACGGCTCCCGGTGTGAATGTGTATTCCACCCTGACCAAAGGCAAATATGGCAGATCATCGGGAACGAGTATGTCCACACCCGCGGTGACAGGGAGCCTGGCGCTGTTGTGTGAACAATGGAAAGAGCATGCCGGCGAGTACCCTTCCAATGCCGTCTTAAGGAATATTATCGCTATCACCGCGACCGACAGGAATCCCAGGGGACCGGACTACAAATACGGATTCGGCGTGTTGAATGTGGAGAAGGCAGCCGAATTAATCGAGGCGAATAAGGAAAACGCGATAGTAATCGAGAGTGCCGTGACTAGAAAGGAGCAAACCCATCAATACACTCTTTCGCTATTCGGCAAGCCAGCCTCGAGAAACGTCTGCCTGGCCTGGACCGATCCTCCCGGCAGAGCGGATGCGACCTGGGCTTTGGTTAACGATCTCGACATTCGCGTGATCGACCCTAACGGCAAAGTCTATTACCCCTGGACTCTGGACGGCGACAGGCCGAGCAAGAGCGCCGTGCAAGACGTCAACGATGTGGATAATATTGAGCTGGTATGGCTCAAGAAAGCCAAAGAGGGCGAGTGGACGGTCGAGGTGACCGCTACCTATTTCGGAAAGGGCACGAGGCAAAAGTACGCCTTATCCGTGTGGATGGCTGATAAGTAAACTGCCCTCTCCCGGGCCAGTTCGGGTCTTTCAACACAGGTTGACAGGGATTCAGCCAAGATGCACAATCACCGCCCGTGGGCGGTTAGCTCAGCTGGGAGAGCGCCGCGTTCGCAACGCGGTAGTTGCGTTGCCATTTGAACATCATTTTCCGGAAAAGGGAGAAAATGCAGGTCGATTTCGACCTCATTTTCTCCTATCTGTATCCTCGCGGTGAGCAGTTCAACAAGGGCTCTCTTCTCTTCGGGAGACATCCCGCCCCATTGCTGATATAGATTCTTTGCATCGCTGGTCACTTTGTTGGAAGACAGGTAGTTGATCTTCAGGTAATCCACTTCGCTCTGCAATTCAGGTATTGATCGTTCCAGCTCTTTCATCCTCTTCTCCAGAGGTTCGTGGTTCCTCGCAAAACCATCGGCCGATATCTTGTCGGCTATATAGAGCCGATACAGCTTGTCCATCTCCTTGTTCAAGTTGCGCTGCTCCGTGAGGAGCACC
>CBFCZO010000029.1:0-37961 GCA_965602675.1 uncultured bacterium
TCCGGGCTGAAGCACACAACTCGGAGGCGCTCAGTGGATAAACATTAACATGTAAGTTGTGGCAACCCGGTGGAACATCTCTACGAGTCCAGGTCTGCGAGGATCTTCTCGTCCATCCCGAAACTCTCGGCCTCGGTGGGAAACTCGCCCTTCTTCACTTCCTTCAGGTATGAGGACAACGCATCGCCTAAAATATCGCTCAGGTTGAGATAGCGTTTGGCGTGTTTGGGAAGGAATTCGGTGTAGACGCCGAAAATATCATGGAATACCTGCACCTGGCCGTCGCAAAAAACGCCTGCGCCGATGCCGATGGTCGGCACCTTCGAGCGCTCGGTGATTATCCGCGCAAGTGGAGCGGGAACACCCTCGATGACTGTGGAGAAAACTCCCGCCTGCTCAAGCGCAGCCGCCCCCGCCAGCAACCTCTGCGCCGTCTTCTTCGATTTGCCCACCACGCGGAAACCGCCCAACTGATGGACCGACTGCGGCGTCAGCCCTACATGGCCCATCACGGGAATTCCTGCCTGCACGATCCTCGCAACAGTCTCCGCCACCTCCTCCCCGCCTTCAAGCTTGACGGCCTGTGCCCCGCCCTCCTGCAGCAGGCGCCCGGCGTTGCGCAGAGCCTCTGCAGAGGATACTTGGTAGCTCATGAAGGGCATGTCGGCGACGACCAACGCCCGTTCGCAGCCCCTGACAACAGCCTTTGTGTGGTGCAGCATGTCCTCCATTGTCACCGGGATGGTCGAATCGTAACCCAGGACCACCATCCCCAAGCTGTCGCCGACCAGAATCACGTCGACGCCCGCGCTATCGACCATGCGAGCCGTCGGAAAATCATAAGCGGTGATCATCGCGATCTTCTCACCGCGTTTCTTCATATCCCGCAGTTTTCTGGTGGTTACACGCACTTGTTTGCCCCCGTTCCCTCGTTTAAGGCTAACTCCCCTTCAATGATCCTGTTCTCCTCATCAACGAGAACTATCTTCGGCTCGAATTCGCGTGCCAGATCGTCGACCATCAAGCGATAGGAGATTATTATCACTGGATCGCCGATCTGGACAAGCCTTGCGGCCGCACCATTGATGCAAACGACGCCCGAATCCCTCTCGCCTTCGGTGGCGTAAGTCTCGAAGCGCTCGCCGTTGTTTATGTTAAGCACGTGCACCTGCTCGTTGGGCAGTATGTCGGCGGCCTCCATCAGGCAGGTATCTAAAGTTATGCTACCCACGTAATTGAGGTCCGCCTCAGTCACGCGTGCGCGATGTATCTTGCTCTTTAGCATCATCCTCATTTTGAGTTCCTTTGCTGCATTTCCAACAATCTGCGGATTTCGTCCGCCCTGGTTTCACTGATACTCCCTTTCGCCAGCGCGATAGGAATTGTTGCCAATCCCAGGCAACAATATATATGTAAAAAATCGGGAGATTTATCCCGCAAATTTTCCAAGTGGCTTTTGATAGTGCCCAAATCCCCCCTGGCGATGGGACCGGTCAGGCTTTCAGCAAGGTCTCCGGAAGCGAGATTGTTCAGCGCGCCTCGCATCAGCGGCAGGAGCGCTTCTTGCGCTTCCTTTTTCGAAAATCCCATTTGCTCCCAAAGGGTCACTGCGACGTTCATCAATGTGACCGGATAATTTCCGGCGAATACGGCCGCCGCATGATAGAGGGGCTTGTTCTCCGGAGTCAGCTTGATCCAGCGCCCTCCGAGTGCCTCCGCCATTTCCTTGAGCGTCTCAAACAACTCGCCTTCAGCCTCAATGGCGAATGTCGAGCCGGGAAGGTTGCTCAATGCCTGCTCGGCACTCGCAAACGTCTGCAAGGGATGAAACGAGCCGACATCCGTTCCGGCTTCCCAGGCCGGGTGCAGAATGTCCAGTGAGGCGGCTCCGCTGCAGTGTACAGCGTTCTGCCCGGCGCGCAAGTGTAAGCCGGCCGCTACCGAACCGATGTTTTCGTCACTGGTGGTTATAAAAACCAGGTCCGAATGTTCGGCGACACCACGGTTGTCAGCCTGCACATCGCAGCCCTGGATCCCCCCTGCCAGTTTCTCCGCTGCTTCGAAGCGCAGGTCAGCGACCGCGACAATACTATAACCATGCTCGCTCAGCCTGACCGCTAATGCGGTTCCAACAATGCCTGCGCCTATGAAGCCGATTCTCATGTTCGAAAAGCATCTCTTTTCGATTGATCCTTCAACGCGGGAGAAAATAACATACAATATCCGAAATGCAAAAATGAGTGAAAACCATCGTAACTGCTCTGCAGGCCGGCCGTCACTTATGGTCAGGCAACGTTCTTCGGAAAGCGGGCGTCTATAATCAGTAAAAGGGGTAAAGGGGTAAAAAAATGTACCAGACTGATGTAGATTCCAGAGAAAAGCCGAACTTTTATTTGCTTGTGCCTATCCTGATTGCCATCGCTATGGTGATTATCCAACTGGCGACTGCGTATAATTACGGCGTCTTCCGAGATGAGATGTATTTCATCGCCTGCGGGGATAACCTCGATTTCGGCTACGTCGACCATCCGCCGATGATTGCGTTGCTTGCACGCCTTAGCACGACACTCTTTGGTAACTCGCTGCTCGGCCTCAGGCTATGGCCGGCGCTGCTGGGTGCCGCGACTATATTGTTGGCGGCGCTGATCGCGCGGGAGCTCGGAGGCGGAAGGTTTTCTCAGGGTTTTGCTGCGTTTAACATGCTTGCCGCAACGCACTTCCTGGGTACCTTCGGCACACTAAATATATCCTCGATCGAAGTCCCGCTCTGGACTTTGAACTTCTATCTACTCCTAAAGATACTTAATGGCGCTCCACCGCGTTTATGGCTCCTCTTCGGTCTGGTCGCCGGCCTGGGATTACAGACAAAGCTCTCGGGGCTGGTCTTCGGCTTCGCCGTGGTGCTGGCCCTGTTGCTGACGCGCCACCGCCGCCACTTGGCCACCCCGTGGCCTTATCTTGGAGGCTTGATAGCTGCGTTGGTGTTCCTGCCGAATATAATCTGGCAGATGACACGTGGCTGGCCGACGCTGGAATTCATGCAACGTGCGATGGAGTTCAAGAACTATCCCCTCTCACCGCTGGAATTCCTGGGGCAGATGATGCTCACGCTGAATCCCTTGACGGTTCCTCTCTGGATCGGAGGTTTTCTCTTCTTTCTTTTCGGTAAAGACGCCTCAAAAAACAGGCCGTTGGGCTTGCTCTTTCTCATTGCGCTGGTGGTCTTCATCTTCCAACGCTCCAAATACTACTATATTGGTCCCACCATCCCCCTTCTGCTCGCCGCGGGGGCGGTGGCTTTCGAACGCCTGGTGACGAGGATCAATTGGGGATGGCTCAAGCCTGTTTACGCCGCATTGCTGATACTTGCGGGTGCCGCCTTGGCTCCACTCGCAATACCTGTTCTGTCCCCCGATAACTTCATCAGCTACTCACAATTCCTCGGGATCAGCGAGGTTCCTACCGAGCGTCACGAGCGCGCCGCCCTCCCGCAGTATTTCGCCGACCGCTTCGGCTGGAGAGAGTTGGCTCAAGAATTCGCTGAGATCTACAACGGCCTGCCCGAGGGCGAGAGAGAAAAGTGCGCCGTCATTACCGGCAACTACGGCGAGGCGGGTGCCATCCAATATTTCGGCGCCGAGCTCGGCCTGCCGCAGCCGATCAGCGGCCACAATTCACACTGGCTCTGGGGGCCGCGCGATTTCTCAGGGGAGGTGGCAATCTGTTTTGGGATGTCGGAGGAAGGGATGAGGAATATGTTCGAGGAGGTGGAGGTAGCCACGATTCACAGCCACCCCTATGCAATGCCCTACGAATCCGACAGTCCGATCCTTATCTGTCGCCGCTTGAAAGAACCTGTAGAAGAGGTCTTGCAAAAAATAAAACACTATGATTAGAATATTGAATAACCGCACTAATAGAAGGGGAACTCATGACTGCAACACTCCGCAATAATGGACTGCGTGTCGTTCTAAGTATCTCTTTGACCGTCGCATTATCCCTGTCGTTCGTTTCATGCGCCGACAAAACGGAGTCGGAATTGAAATTCGCCGTCTCCTTCACGACGGACCTTTCGCAGGAAACCCACGACGGACGGATGCTGCTACTGATTTCGAGCAACGACCAGGCCGAACCGCGCTTCCAGATAAACTACGGGCCGGACACCCAACTCGCCTTCGGCATCGATGTCGAAGGGCTCGGGCCGGGAGAACCAGCAATGTTTGACGCCGGTGTTTTCGGCTACCCCCTGAAGAGTATGGCCGACATACCGCCCGGCGATTACGTGGTGCAAGCTCTGCTGCACAAATACGAAACCTTCAACCGCGCTGACGGTCACACGGTCAAGCTGCCGATGGATCGCGGCGAGGGCCAGCACTGGAATCGCGCACCGGGTAACCTCTACAGCACACCGCAGAAAATCCGGATCGATCCGTGGGAAGACACGACGATCGAGATCGTCCTCGATCAGGTAATTCCGCCCTTCCCCGAGCGCGAGGACACGAAGTACATCAAGCACGTGCGGATGGAGAGTCAGTTACTTACGGAATTCTGGGGGAGGCCGACGCATCTGGAAGCGATATTGCTGCTGCCCGAGGGCTTCGACGAGCACCCCGAGGCGCGCTACCCGCTGGTGATCTACCACGGCCATCATCACCGCGAGTTCTACATTCCAGTCGGTTTCCGCGAGACGCCGCCCGAGCCCGGTCTTGAGGGCTATGCGCAGACATATCAGGAGTACAGCCACAAGTTCTACAGGGACTGGACCGGCGGCAATTTCCCACGCTTCATCATCCTCACCATTCAGCATGCCAATCCTTATTACGACGACTCGTACGCCGTGAACTCAGCCAACCTGGGCCCCTACGGCGACGCCATCACCCATGAGCTGATTCCGCTGATCGAGGAGAAGTTCCGTTCAATCGGAGAGCCATGGGCGAGGGTGATGTTCGGAGGCTCGACCGGCGGCTGGGAGGTGCTGGCGGCGCAGATATTCTATCCCGACGAGTACAACGGCTGCTGGTGCGCCTGCCCTGATCCGATCGATTTCCGCGCCTATACGATCGTCAATATCTACGAAGACGATAACGCCTACTTCCTCGACAGCAAGTGGAAGCGAACTCCGAGGCCCGGCAGCCGCGACTGGTTAGGCCGCATCAGCGCCACGCTCCAAGAGACGAACCATCGCGAGCTCGTGCTCGGCACCAACGGCCGCTCCGGCGGACAGTGGGACATCTGGCAGGCGGTCTTCAGTCCGGCTGGCGAGGACGGCTACCCCAAGCCGATCTGGGACAAACTTACAGGCAAAATCGATCCCTCCGTCGCCGATTACTGGCGCGAGAATTACGACCTGCGGCACATCGTCGAGCGCGACTGGGCGACACTCGGACCAAAACTGGCTGGCAAGATCCACATCTTCTGCGGCGACATGGACAACTTCTATCTCAACAACGCAGTCTACCTGATGGAAGAATTCCTCGAGAGCACGACGGATTCTTATTACGCGGGCTCGATTGATTACGGCGACCGCTTCGAGCACTGCTGGAGCGGCGACCACGATAATCCCAACAGCGTCTCGCGCCTGACCTACGTGCAGCGCTTCGTGCACGACTGGATCCAACGGATGGTCGAGACCGCCCCGCCGGGTGCAGATCTAACGAGCTGGCGATATTAAACTCTCTGCGACCCGCCGCGTGTTGGCTGAAAAGTTCCCGAGGGGCGACGATAGTAAGGTGAGTGGCTTTGCCTTAGAGGTGGGGAGAGTTTCCGATCTTCGTTCCTTCAGTCAGAATTGAGGATTAGAAGGTATAATAGATAATCGCGGTTTGGCGATATCCTGAACAGCGTGTTCTTGACATTCTCCAACCGATTGCCGGTTGAGGACTTCCAATCGCTGAATTGTGATTTGTTTGATCCGTTTTCGAGGTGTTAGTAAATGAGCAAAGTTATCTCGCGCA
This sequence comes from uncultured bacterium, assembly GCA_965602675.1. Lineage (GTDB taxonomy): Bacteria > Acidobacteriota > DATKUA01 > DATKUA01 > DATKUA01 > DATKUA01. The sequence continues at coordinate 5,955 of CBFCZO010000029.1, forward strand.
GGCGCTTTCTCGGCTCTTCGATGAAGGGACTTGCCGCCGCCGGGCTCCTGGCCGGTAGCGGAGCCGTCGTTTTCGGCGGCGATGATGAATTCGACCTGATCATTGAAAACGGCAACATAATCGATGGAAGCGGTGGGGAATCTTTCAAGGCCGACATCGGGATCAGGAAAGACCGAATAGCCTCGATCGGGCAACTCAAGAACGCCCGAGCCGGATCCAGGATCGACGCGGCCGAAAAAGTCGTGTCGCCGGGATTCATCGACATCCACTCACATACCGATCTCGAGCTCCTCATTAATCCGAAAGCGGAGAGTAAGATCAGGCAGGGGGTCACAACCGAATTAAGCGGAAATTGCGGCGGTTCTGTTTTCCCGATAGAAGATCCCGATTCCGAGGAGATCAGGAAACTGGCGCAACGGCTCGGCATCGAGATCGACTGGACCGACCTTGAAGGCTACCAAACCGCCCTGACACGCAGCGGCATCGCCGTCAACCACGCCACATTGATCGGCAGCGGGACGGTTCGGGAAATGGTCATGGGCAGCGACGCCAGGCATCCGACCACCGCCGAAATGAAGCAGATGAAGCGCCTCATAGCAGACGCATTGGAGCAGGGTGCATTCGGCCTCTCCAGCGGCCTCGAGTACACCCCGAACGGCTTTTTCACCACCGAGGAAATGATCGAGCTCAACAGCGTCGCCGCAAGGCATGGTGGATTCTACGCTACGCATATCCGAAGTGAAGACATGGCGCTGCTGGAGGCGGTCGGCGAGGCGATCACCATCGCCGGGCAAGCCGGCCTTCCCCTGCAGATCTCGCACCTCAAGGCGGCCGGGCACAGCAATTACTACAAGATTCCCATGGTCTTCGACCTGATCGAGAGGGCTCGCGGCCGTGGCCTGGACGCGACCGCCGACCGTTACCCCTACACCGCCTATGCTACGGGACTCAGCATCATGTTCCCCCAATGGGCGCTCGACGGCGGCAGCGAAGCGTTCGTTGCTCGCTTGAGCGACCCCGCAGCACGCCTCGAGATGAAACCGGAAACGCTGGTGAAGGCCGGAGCCAATAACGGCTGGGAAAGCATCATGATCCAATCAGTGGAGGAGGAGATCAATCGCGCCTACGTCGGTAAGCGCCTCGATGCCGCGGCCGCGCTGGCGGGCTCCGAGCCGTATGACTTTGCTTGCGACCTGTTGATTTCGGAGGGCGGCAACGTGAGCATCATCGGCTTCGGTATGAGCGAGGAGAACACGGAGCAGATTCTCACCCACCCGCTGGTTATGCTTTGCTCCGACGGCTATGCCCTCGCACCATACGGAATCCTCTCCGAGGGCATACCCCATCCCCGCAACTATGGGACATTCCCGCGCTTCCTCGCACACTATGTCAGGCAGAAAGGGGTGCTCAGCCTGCCCGATGCGGTCAGGAAAATGACATCGATGCCGGCTGCACGTATGAGACTCGAAAACAGGGGAATTATACGCAAGGATTGCTTTGCCGATATCGTCGTTTTCGATCCAAAAACGGTTGCTGATCGCGCCACTTACACCGATTCCGAGCGGTATCCCGTCGGAATTGAACATGTGATCGTCAACGGTCGGCCAGTGATCGAGAAAGGCGAGAATACCGGCGCTCTCCCGGGAATGGTTCTCAAGAAGCAGGGATAGATCGAATTATCCCTGACGAAAACAATACGGCAGCCGCACTCAAATGATACGGCTGTCGTTATTGCTTAATTCGCTACTATGTTTACCAGCTTGCCGGGGACGTAGACCACCTTGCGAATTGTCTTGCCCTCAGCGAAGCGTTGTACCTTCTCGTCCTCCTGCGCGGCGGTCTTGATCTCCTCATCACCGGTACCGGCGGGCACTTCGATCTGGCCGCGCAGCTTGCCGTTGACCTGCACTACGATGGTCAGCATCTCCTCGGCAGCCCACTCGGCGTTGTAATCGGGCCAGGGGGTGAAGGTCAGGCGCTCGCTGTTGCCCAGGCGCTCCCACAGCTCCTCGCTGAAGTGAGGCGCGAAGGGGTAGATCAGCATCGTGACCGTCTTCAGCGCTTCCACACGTATTGCCCGCCGCGCAGCACCGTCCGCCCCGAACGAATTTATCGCGTTGACCAGTTCCATGACCGCCGCGATCCCCGTGTTGAGATTCATGCGTTTGTCGATGTCATCGGTCACGCGCTTGATCGTCTGGTGCGTTTTCCGCAGGAGCGCTCGGGAGTCTTCATCCAGGTCATCGTAGGAAGGCATCGCAGGCTCTGCTCCGCCGTCGGCGATGGCACCGCCGACGAGGCGCCAGATGCGGTTCATGAAGCGCGACATCCCCTCGATACCTTCTTCGCCCTTCCAGTCGATCTGTTTCGCGGGCGGCGCGGCAAACAGCATGAATAGGCGAACCGCGTCGGCGCCGTAGCGATCCACCAACTCGATTGGATCGACGGTATTACCCATGCTCTTGCTCATCTTGGCGCCGTCTTTTATCACCATTCCCTGCGTGAACAGGCGGGTGGCGGGCTCGTCGCCTTCCAGCAGTCCGATGTCGCGCATCGCCTTGTGGAAGAATCGGAAATACATCAGATGCATGATGGCGTGCTCGATGCCGCCGATGTAGAGGTCGACAGGCATCCAGTGGTTCGCTTCCTTGATGTCGCAGGGCGCCCCATCGACATGCGGCGATGTATAACGGACGTGGTACCAGGAGGAATCGACGAAGGTATCCATCGTCTCCGTTTCCCGCCGCGCCTCTCCACCGCACTTAGGGCATTTGGTCTTGACCCAATGCTCGACACGCTCCAGAGGCGAGCCCTCGCCCTCCAGGATGTACTCTTCGGGCAACAGCACAGGCAACTGATCCTCGGGCACCGGGACGCAGCCGCACTCATCGCACTCCACTATTGGAATCGGCGTGCCCCAGTAGCGCTGGCGGCTGATGCCCCAGTCGCGCAGGCGGTAAGAGATGGTCCCCCCGCCTATTTCCAGGCGTTCGAGCTCGACATTGATCGCCCTGATCGCATCATCCGTCGTCAACCCGTCGTAGAGGCCGGAGTTGAACAGCTTGCCGCGCTCGACCATCGCCTCGGTCATCTCCTCGGTCTTCAGGCGAACGCCCTCGGGCGTTTCGACTACCGGTAGGATCGGTTGGTCGTACTTCTTGGCAAACTCGAAGTCGCGTTGGTCGTGCGCCGGAGTGGCGAAGACGGCGCCGGTGCCGAACTCCATCAGCACGAAGTTGCCGATCCAGATCTGCATGCTGTCGCCGGTGAAGGGATTGATTGCCTCACGTCCGGTGAAAACGCCCACCTTCTCCCGCTTCTGCATCTCCTCCTCGGTCACCACCTCGTTGCGCTGGCGCTCGACGAAAGCAATCACCTCCGCTTCCTCGGGCCGACCGGCGACCAGTTTCTCAACCAGCGGATGCTCCGGGCTCATCACGATGAACGTGGCGCCATAGATGGTATCAACGCGGGTGGTGAAGACCTCCAGCCTTTCTTCCATGCCGGCGATCTCAAACTGCATGCGGGTGCCAAGGCTCTTGCCGATCCAGTTGCGCTGCATCGTGATGACCTGCTCCGGCCAGCCGCCCTCGAGCAGCTTCTCGTGATCGCGCAGAAGCTCATCCACGTAGTCGGTAATCCTGAAGAACCACTGCGACATCTTCTTCCTGATCACCGGCGTGGTCTCGTGGCGCCAGCAGCAACCGTTGACCACCTGCTCGTTGGCAAGCACCGTTTGGCAGCTGGGGCACCAGTTGAGCAGTTCTTCCTTGCGGTAGACCAGCCCCTTCTCGAGGAATTTCAGAAAGAACCATTGATTCCATCGATAGTATTCGGGATGGTAGGTGGCGATCTCCCGTTCCCAAGCGTAACTGAAACCCAGCCGCTTAAGCTGCTTCATCATCTTGGCGATGTTGCGCTCGGTCCACTCGCGGGGGTGAACCTGGTGCTTCATCGCAGCGTTCTCGGCAGGCAGGCCGAATGAATCGAAGCCGATGGGATGGAAGACGTTGCGCCCCTGCATGCGCTGGAAGCGGGCGATCACGTCGCCGATGGAGTAGTTGCGCACGTGACCCATGTGGATGTCGCCGGAAGGGTAAGGCAACATCTCCAGACAGTAGAACTTTTCCTTATCGGGATCGGGTGTCGCCTCGAATTCGCCGGCTTCCGTCCAGATCTTCTGCCACTTGCTCTCGATATCCTTGAAATTGTAATGCTCGCTCATATTCTTGTTCCGTTGCCTTACGTACAACCCTCAATTCCGAGGGCACAATATAGCAAAAGAAAGGTGAACTGACAGCAGAGAGGTGATTACAGGTATGCCTTTCCGCCCGAGGGCGGAAGTCGATGCGGCAGGATGTGGTAATACACGCTCATGACCCGTCATTATCTATGATTTTTCGAATGTTGTCCAGCACGCCGTTGATGAACTGTGTGCTTTCGCTCGAGCTGAACCGCTTGGCGATCTCGATAGCCTCGTTGATGACCACCTTCTTCGGCGTCTCCGGAATATAGAGGAACTCGTAGACCGCCATCCTCATGATATTTCGGTCGACCAGTGCCATACGGTTCAACCGCCAATGGTCCGAGCTGTCACTGATAAAATGGTCGATCTCGTCGCGGTGTTCGATCGTGCCGATTACAAGCTCGCGGATAAACGTCTGGACCTTCGCGTCCAGTTCGCCGGGACGCCAAAAATGGGCCAGCGCTTCCTCTACCTGCCCGACATTGAATTCGTGCTGGTAGAGAAGCTGCAAGACTACTTCGCGGGCTTTTCTCCTGGACCCCATGCCGTCCGATATATTTGCTAAAGAGCCACCGATTTCCGCTGTCAATGCGGGTTCGGGCTTTTCCTTTTCGGTGCTAATTCTAACAGTTAAAAGGAGGGGAGGGAAGCAGATGAATCTCACTGTGTTATCACTTTTGTGTCGGAGGAGGCTTGATTTGCTCTTCAGTCACGACCTCGCGGCGAGCACCCAGGGCTCTGAGGCGCTCAGCAGCAGCCCTGCCCTCCTCTGATTCGGGATAATCCTCGGCAACAACCCGATACTGTCGCTCGGCAGCGTCGAAGCGCTCCAACCGCTCGTAAACGGCCGCCGCTCTCAGCCTGCAGCGCGCAGGCCAGGGTTCCAGATCGGGATTCTGATAAGCTATCTTCAGATACTCCTCAACAGCCAGCTCCAAACTTCCGCCGTTTTCCAGCATCATCGCCGCTTTGAAGCTGTAGGAGGCAAGACTCTCGGTGCCCTTCGCAAGCAACTTCAGCCTTCTGTATAACTGAGCTGCTTTAGCATGCTCTCCGTGAGCAGCAAATGCTTCCGCTACTCTCTCGATCCGCGATAGATCGGGCTCATCCGCCTTGGAGTGCTCAAGATAGTCGTTGTAGAAGGCCTGCGCCTCGGCCCAGCGGCCGGCGGCTTCGGATGCTCGCGCTGCGCCAAACAGTGCGTCCAGCCTCATTGAGCCGGGAAGGGGATTATTCAACAATCCACGGAAGAGACTCAAAGCTCCGTCGGGCTTACCCTCCGCAACAAGCGACTCGGCCATCACAAGATCGCGCTCGAACCGCTGCGGAGCCGTCAGATCCTCCACAGAGACTGACATCATCAGCCTCAACGCATCGGAGTAACTCCCTGTCCGATGAAACGCCCTAGCACAGAGAAACCTGTGCTGCGGGGGCATCAGCAGCAGTCGCGGGAAGGCACGGTATAGTCTGGCTGCTTGTTCAAAACTACCGGTGACGACCAGTTTCTGCGCCCGCAGCAGCAGACGGTCAGCCTCGTATTGTTTCTCCGGACTTAATTCGCTGAACCGGGGATCGAACTGAAGCGCCGAGGCGTAAATCCCGGAATCCAGGGCGAGTTGTTTCAATTCTTCGACTGCCGCGTCCGCAAACGCTGTGTCGGGGAAATCCCTGGCTAGGCTCAAAAAGGTTTGCTGCTTCTCTTCCAACTCGCCCAGTTCTCCCTGGGCCGTCGCCAGAATATAACGCACCCAGGCCGCCACCCAAGAGTCATCGGCTGATTCCGCAACGACGCGGCTCCGTTCGACAGCCTCCCGCCACCGCTCCGTCCCTACGGCACAGAGTATATAGCCCGGCCCCGCTGCCAGGCTGACGTCCTCGTCGCCGTTATTCATCAACCACTGGTAAACAGACTCAGCGATGTGGATCTGCCCGGCGCGATAGGATTCCGCTGCAAGGAAGAGTAATTGGCTGTAGAGCTCCCCGGGTGCCGGATCGCTCGCCGAGAGTATCGCTCTCTGAGCAGACTCCGAGGCGCTGTCATGCAAACCCGACATTGACGCCGCGGTTGCCATGTCGCGCCAGCTACCGGCTGGGATTTGATCGTCCGAACTGAAGGAGCGCAGAGAACCGAAAACTTCTATTGCGTTCCGCCAGTTCCTTTGCCGGATGTGGCAGTGCATCAAGCGTGCAAGAGCTATCCGCCTGATTTCGGGGAGACCCGGCGATGCCGCGGTAAGTTCAAAAGAGCTCTGTGCATCCCCGATATAACCTTGAAGCAATTGCAGGTTTCCGATTCTCACGTGCGCTTCGGGGGAGGCTCCGTTTCCCTCTCCATGCAGCGCGATAACACCTTCAAGCGTCGACTTCGCCTCATCCAGCCTTCCGGCACGCTCCAGCACCTCGGCTCTATCGAACAGCAGCCCTGATAAATAAGTCTGTGACGGAGTGCAATTGACGGCCTCGTCCAGCAATTCCAGCTTGAGGCTGCTTGTATCCGCCAAACCAGCGGCTCGAGATAGATAAACCGCTTTGTGATCCGGCTCTCCCGACGAATCCGCCATCTCCCTGAGAACCCGGATCGCCTCCTCGGGGAGGGCGCTCTTCACGAGCGTATCGACGAATTGCTCGGCCAGCTTCTCGCGCAGAAGCGTATCTTGATTGCTTGCGTACAGCGGAGCTATGAGCTCCGATGCGGGCCGCCACTCGTTTAGAGCCAGTAATACCCCGATGATTTCAAGCTGTGAATTGCTCACTTCGGCTAATGGGAAACTCCCGGAACCTTCTAATGGGCCTAAAGTGTTATAAGCGCTCTCATAATCTCCGAGGTGGTAGTGGCTGATAGCCTCAGCCAGGAGCAATTTAGTGCTCAGATCCGATAAATCGCCAGTGGCCGGTGGCGTCCAATCCTCCAACAGAGACAAGCAGTCCTGATAGCGGGCTGCTTCCACGTATAGCCAGGAAAGCTCAGCCCTGGCCCATTGCCAGGTCTCTCCCCGTCCGCTGCCCCTCAGCAGCGCCTTCAATGCCTCCTCGGCTTCGTCGAACCTGCCGGAAGCCTTGTAAGCCCTGGCAAGGGTAAGCCTGCCTCTTGCGCTTATTCTGCGGGAAGCGATGCTCTCGAGAAGGCTCACCGCGCCATCGAATCGCTGCTGCGTGAGATACAACTCGGCAAGCAAGACCCTGCCTTCCGCCTGATCGGAAGCGCTGAAAGAATTGTCACCGATAATCTGCCGCAACAGGTCTATGGCCTGCGGAAATTGCCCGGTAGCGACTTCTGCCCGGGCAAGCATCATCGTGATCTGACGGCGATACTGACCCTCAGGAAATTCCTGCATATAGCAGCGCAGCAGCGGCCCTGCCTTAGCCTCGTTCCCTCGCCCAAGCAGCTTGTCACAGATGTCGTAAAGCATGCTCTCCCTACGCGGATGACGCGGGTACTTGAAGACAAAATCGAAAATCTTGTCCGCCGCCACCTCATAGAGCCTGTCCCTGAGCAGACCTCGGATGAGGTTCTCGTCGTCGCGGGCATTCTGCTGGGCCGACAGCGTGGCCGGGATGGCCAGAATCATCGCCGCGAGGGCGGTCACAATCAGCTTGCGGATGCTCATATCCCCTTGAAAGTAAAGCCTCTAGCCAAAAGGTATAGCACATAGTGGAAGCGCTTTACAACTAGGCTGATTAAGTGACCCTGGCCTGCTATTCGGCCACTTTGATAACGATCAGCGTCAGATCGTCGTGCTGCGGCGCCTCGCCGACAAACACCTTGATATCTTCCAGGACGGCATCGAAGATCTCCTGTGCGCTGCGGTGGCGGTTCTCCAACAGCAGGTTCCGGAAACGCTCCTCACTGAATTCCTCCTCCTCCAGATCGAACGATTCCGTAACGCCGTCGGTGTAGAAAACTAGGATGTCTCCGGGCGATAGAGAGATCTCCTCCTCCTGGTATTCGCATCCCGGTAAAAGGCCGAGTGCCATCCCGCCTTTGCACAATGTGCTAATTTCGCCTTCCTTGGATATCAAGAGAGGATAGTTGTGGCCCGCGTTGACCGAGTGAAAGGTTTTTTGTTCAGGATTGAGCCTCACCAGCACAAAGGTGATGAATTTGTTTGAGAGCGAGCTTGCATAGATACTTCGGGATATCTTGCTCACCATCTCCGGCAGCTGCCATTCACCTTCCGCGAGAGCATGGAAGGTCGCATGCAGCGTCGAAACGAGCAGGGCCGCGGGTATACCCTTCCCGCTGACATCGGCGATGGCAATCAAATACTCGCCGTCGCGCCGAATAAAATCGTAATGGTCCCCACCCACGGCCCGGCTGGGCAGCGTGGTTGCCGCCATCTGAAACCCGCTTATCTCCGGCAACGAATCGGGCAGCAGATTCCGCTGAATCGACGCGGCCACCTGCAGCTCGCGCTCCAAGCGTTCTTTCTCGACCGACTCCGCGTAGAACTTGGCGTTCTCGATCGACACCCCCGCCTGGGAGCCGAAGTTGCTCAGAAGGCGTTGGTCCTCCTCGGTGAAATCAAGCAGTTCGCCGGAGCGGCTTTCCTTATCTGCGAGGCCGATTAAACCCTGAATGCCGTGCTGGCCTTGCAGTGGAACGATTAGCAGCTTGCTGAAACCGAACGGCATGGTCCCGGGATCTGCATTGTTTTCGAGCCAGGGCTCGCCTGTTTCCAGGAGGCCATGCAATTCTTCGTGGCCTTCGATCTCCGACAGGTCATCGACAGGCATATTGATGCCGGCAGCCATGACGAGCCGGTTCTCCTTCTCATCCTTGAGTGCCAGCATGCCTGTGGAGGCATCGGTAAGGCCGACGGCGTTGATCAGAATCTGCTCGCTCAGCTCGCCCACCTCCATCAGAGTCCCAATCGCTATGCCCAGGTCGTAAAGGATCTCCAACTCCAGTAACTTGCGGTTGAGCTGGAAGTTCGCCGCCTTGAGGTTGCGGATGAGGCGATAGGTGTTGATCGCGATGGAAAGCTGCTGGGCGATGATACTCAGCAGTTCGAGATCGACTTCCTCATATTCGCCACCCATGAATTTCTTCGAGACACTGATCGCACCTATAAAACCACCCTTTACATTCAGGGGCACCCATAGATGGCTGTGCAACTTTTCTATGTCTTGCTTATGCTCCTCGAAGAATTCACGCAGCCGCCCGTTGGGAGGCTCGGTGACGGGAAAAGGCTCCTTGACCGAATGGAAGGCGGCTGCAAGCTTGCGCGAAATCCTGAAGGTAATCTCCTGATCCTCAATCCCGCGGGACGCCGAGATGCGCAGCTTATTGGCGTCCTCGTCGAAGACCATGATGGCCGCCTTGGAAATGACAATGGTTCCCATCAGCAGGTGCAGAACGGCTCGGCTTGAGCTCTCGAATTGCTCCGCCGCAGACAACTCCTCGCCGATTTCAGTAAGAGACCGTATTGAATATAGGAGTTTTTCCTTCAGTATCACCGCCGCGCTGTAGTCATCTTTACTCATAAGCCTAGCCGGCGGCCACGGGCTTATTCGACCCTCGAGTCAATCGCCGTTGCAGCATCGCTAAGAGAATCGTAGACGTTGGCATACTGTGTCAGGCCCATTATCTTGAACGTCTTCGCGATAGTGCTGGTCAGGCCGGTGAAGTTGAGGGAGCCGTCGATCTCCAACACCTTTTCAATAATCTCGATCAGGATGGAGATGCCGATGCTGTTTATCACCTTCGACTTCGAAAAATCGAGAACGAAGTGCTTGTAACCATCCTCCATCAACTTGTAACACTCGCGAGCGACCTTCTCACCGCCAGGGTTGTTGATGTAGCCGTCGGTGCGCAGAACAGCGTAATTCGGCTCTTTCTTGACCGCCACTTTTAATTCCTGAGTCATTTCCATATCCCCTCAATCACGTCGCTTAATCATTCTGATCTGGGTACCGCCCGGATGGCTGGATACGATCACATCGTCCATGAGTGTCTTCATGATTTTGAAGCCCCAACCGCGCTTGTCAGGACTGTGGATAGCGTGGTTGATATCGGCTTCCTCGACCCCATCGGGATCAAACCCGACCCCGTAATCCTTGACTGTGATCTCCAGTTCCCGCGGCTTGACCCTGAAACGCACGTGAACCATCTGATCTTTGCTTTTGCTGTGCTCAAACGAATTGAGGCAAGCCTCAATCAGCGCCATCTTTATCTCATCGATTTTATCGGTATCCAAGTCAATGGACTCGGCAAGGGTGGATGCGAGGCGGCTGACAGCCAACTCCATGTCCGGAAGCATCGGAATGGAGACTTTGATTTCTTTGTCGGCTTTACGTTGGTCAGCCATCTAATCTGAACTCAATTCCAGCTGCTAGTTTTCTTCTTAATAACCCTCATATTATAACGAAAATTCAGTGAAAAAGTTCGTCATTTCCTACCCCGACCGCCTGTCAGTTGGAGGCGACATTGACGGTAATCTTTTCCGGAGTCCCTCCTACTGTAACAAACTGACCTGCGGGGACTTCCACATTCTGCGACTGGCTACTGTCAGGCCAGGTAAAGCTGATTTCATAACTTCCCGCCGCCACTGCATGCCTCCTGAGCGGGATTTCCTGTTGCGTTAGAGTGAAACCGTTGATTTTTATCACACAATTAGCCGGGGGGCGCACAAAAACACTCAAAAGACCCATCCTGGGCAATTCGATTACGGCATTCTCCCCTTCCCTGAGATTGACCGTCTGTTCCATCAGGAAGAAGTGCTGCCGGTTGACCAGCGTGATTTGGTGCCTGCCCGGCGGTAACTCCAGCTCTTTAACGCCACGGGCGATAACCCTTCCGTTTCGAACAACGTTGACGAGGAGGGCTCCCTGGAAAGTGAGCTTGCCCGGTTGCGCCTGGGGCAGGGTGACCGCCAACTGCTCGTCCTCGCTGACGCTGTCCCAATCTACTTCGAGAGTTTCGCTGCGATAGCCCGATGCGGATACGACCACCCGATAATCCAGACCGCATTCGATATCGATCGCCAGAGGAGTCGTGCCCTTGCGTTCGCCGTTCACCGTCACCGCAGCGCCCTCCGGCTCGCTCGCCACTGTTACGCTACGGATTTTTCGCTCCAATTCGAGGTTGAATTCCTGGGGACTGCTATCCTCGAAACGGATTTCCCGCTCAGCTTTGAAACAATCTTTCTCCACAAGCAGCAGAGCCGCTGCTCCCTGCCTGTGTGATACCGAGAAGGTTGTGGGCGTGGTTCCCTCCTGTAGTTTCCCGTCGATGAAAATCTGGGCACCCTCCGGCTCGCTTGTCACCGAGATCTCCTTGCTCAATTGGGGAGCATTCGCGTCGGCGGTAGTGCCCCCCCCGTTGTCGCCCGATTGGGAGCCCTGGAGACCAATCATCTCGAACAGCTTGTCGCCATAGACATAATAGAACCCGCCCGCGACGCTGGCCGCAATTATCAGGAGCACGAAAAAGGCAAGCACGAAAGCCCTGCCCCAGCCCTTCCCGGTCGGAGTGTCGGGGGGCGCATCAACAGCCTCGTACCTGTCCAGAGTGCCACCGACCTGCGCGGGAGAGAAGATCGCGGTCGGCATGTCGAGCCTGGAAGTGGAGATCGACAGCTCAGGCGTGCGCTTCACCAGCTCAATGATGTCGACAGCCACCTCTCCTGCGCGCTGGTAGCGCGCCTCGGGGTTCGTGGCGAGGGCCTTCATCACTATCTGCGAAAGGCCCGAGGGCAAGCCGAGGTTGATCTTTTCAGGGGTGACCGGCTCTGAATGCACGATCTTGTACATGATCACCGTCGGGTTCTCACCCAGGTACGGTCGTTCCCCGGTCAGCAGCTCGTAGAGGATAATCCCCAGGCTGAAGATATCCGAGCGGCTGTCCACCCGCTGCCCGGTGATCTGCTCCGGGCTCATGTAAGAAGGCGTGCCGAGAATCACGCCTGTGCGGGTCATCGTCGAGGATGCAATTCTGGCGATTCCGAAATCGGCAATCTTCGGTTCCCAATCCTGAGTAAGAAGGATGTTTGCCGGCTTGAGATCGCGATGGACTATACCGTGCTTGTGAGCGAAGTCGACCGCGCTGCAGATCTTGACGAAGATCGTCAGGACATCCTGAAGCGGCAGGACAAGCTTGTCGGAGATCACCTTGGCAAGGCTGGGTCCGTCGACGAATTCCATCGCCAGCCAGTGCAAACCGCCGTCCTGGCCTCCATCGTGAATCGTCACGATATTGGAGTGAATCAGATCCCCGGCGGTTTGAACTTCGCGCTTGAAACGCGCCAAGATGTCCTCCCCATCGGTGGCCGCCGAGACTTCCGAACTCTTGATGGCTTTGATTGCAACTATGCGGTCGATGTTGGGATCCCGCGCCTTGTAAACCACACCCATGGCACCCTTGCCGATCATATCGATGATCTCGTAGCGTCCTATTGTTTCCGGGTGCTCAGTCATTATCCCTGCGCCCTTAGTGCGGGATACTCCCACACCCCTTGTTGATAAGACCTGCTTGGGGTCCTATCCCCCTGTAGATGAACAAACTCCTCCTGCACGCGGCGATAAAAACTAACATGGCGCCCTATTCATGTCAATGTGATCGGACCCTGTCGGATGCCTTTATCAGAGTGTTGATGTGAGAAAAACGCAATTGGAGAGTACGGTTAAAAGTCGCAGGATTCGGGATCGAGCGCTTCTTCGGCAAGCCACCTGTTGATTGTTCCGTCGCTGACGCCCAGTGAGCGCAGGTGGCGTTTGGCCATTACATTCGAGATGCCGCTGTCACGGCAGATCAGCAGACGCCTTTTCCAGGCGTTGATCGCCTTGGAGCGGTAATCTTCATCGCCGCTGTCCTTTAAGAACTTCTCGTATAGGAAGCCGAGGTTGTTTGCGGTCTTGCGATTGTAGGGATCCAGCTGAAGGCTCTTGAGGTACGCCGCCTCCGCTTTTAACGGCTCCTTAACCGATTCGAATGCAATGCCCAGGTAATTGTAGACGGTGCTATCCTCCTCCTCGATCTCAAGCGCGCGATGCACGGCCTGAAGCTGCTTGCGGTAACGGCGCTGGCGGCGATAGACATCGCTCAGGCCAAGCCAGGCCCAGTATTCCTGCGGATCAAGCTCCAGCGCCTTCTTGAAGAGCTTCTCGGCCTTGTCGTTCTCCTTCCGCATCAGGTAAGCGTGGCCGAGCTTGGTTACTGGGTAAGCGAGCTGGGGATCTTTTTCAATCGCAGTGCTAAAACGCTCCATCGCGGCTTCCACCCGGTCCTGCTTCAGTAGAGTCACGCCGAGATTGTTGTAGATGACCGCGTCTTCCGGGCCGAAAGCGATCGCTTCCTCGAAATAGCGCTGCGCCCGGGGATAGTCCCTCATCACCAGGTAGATCTCGCCGATGTAATTCAGCGCTTCGCTGCTGACATCACCTCCGGGGCCCAGCTCGAGAATCCGGTGGCAAGAGGCTATCGCGCTGTTGTAGGCCTGGTGCCCGAGATAGTAGTCCGCTTGCGTGAAATAGCAATCCCACATGCGTGGATTTATCGAGAGGGTCTTACCGAAGCACTGGTATGCCGGTTGAAGCTTGTCGGAGACCAGGTAAACCTTGCCCAGTGAGAACCAGGCGTTGGCGAAATACGGTTCGCGCTCCACAGCGCGTGAATAGCTCTGCTTCGCTTCATCGAGGTTGCCCAGTTCGAACATGCAGTGCCCCACCATCCAGTGGGCGCGGAAATTCGAATCGTCGACATCCAGCGCCTTGGAGAAATGGCCTTGTGCTTCCTCGAAATTGTCACCGTTATAAGCTATGTAGCCCAGCACTTCGTATGCATGGCTGTCCGACGGCCTCCCCGTACTCTCTGCCAGGGCTTCACGCGCAAGCTGGATCGCAACCACGTCGTCGGAGAGGTAATAACTCGTCAGGGCAAGCGCCGTCTTGACCTCCGCCACTTCTCCCAGGCCCTTCTCCAGTAGATCCAGCGTGCTGCGCAGTATCTTGCGCAGGGGCTTTTCGCCGATCGCTGAGGCTGCAATTGCGTATTCGAACCAGCCTGTGAATTGAACCGGAATAAGAGTGGTAGCCCGGTCGGCCGCGAACAAAGCCTGCGGGAACATGCCGCGGATGTTATACGCCCTGGCCAGCGCGGCAAACTCTTCCGCGCCGCCGTCTTTCTCCGCAGTCTTCCGAAGAGCCTTCAGTTCGTTGTCAGAAATGAAATCGTATTTCTCAGCGCTTGTCATAAGCTTCTCTCAAAAATTTCCGATTGATAGTATCACATAGCGTCGGATTGAACAGCTACATGTGATGCCGCCTTGAGCCGATACATTCTTTCAACTATCTTTAATAAAGGCTGCTTGTCCGGGAGGGAAAGCGATGGAATGTAATAATTACGAAAACAACAAGTCGATATGCAACTGCACTTACGAGCCTTGCTCGCGAAAGGGATTCTGCTGCGAATGCATAGCTTACCACCGCCGCGCGGGTGAGCTCCCCGCCTGCTATTTCACCGCTGAGGAAGAGCGTACATTCGACCGCTCGATTTCCTACTTTGTCCGCCGGCGACAACGTTGAATCCACTGGAAAACAAAAACTAATCCCCCGACGTTTCGACTTTCAGTATCGTCGGTGGAAACGAGTTTTCCCTTCGGAAGACCTGCTTTTCCTCGCCTGTCACGAAACGAATCGAGGGATTAATTCCCGATCCCGGAGAGAAACCTGGCACCTCCCGGGACAGTTCGATCGATTCGTCATCCTCGACTACCCGCTGGCTGATAGCCCCCGCGAAGCAAGTTTCAACACACGCAGGTTCCCTGCCCGCCTCAAGCCTCTCATGGCAGAAGTGGCACTTGCTGATGATCCCCGCTTCTGCATCCCAACGAATCGCGTCGAAGGGGCAGGCCATCTGGCAGTAGCGGCAACCGAGGCAGCGGTCCTCGAGATGAAGCACCACTCCGTCTTCCTCCCTCTTCACCAGGGCTTTAGAGGGGCAGGCTGCGACGCAGGGAGGATTCTCACAATGATTGCAGGCCAGCGACAGCCAGCGTAACGCCGAGCTGCCGGATTCCGGGGGCAGCTTATGCAGCGAGCGCCAGAATACACCTTCGGGAGTGCCGTTTGCATTGGAGCAGGCGGCTACGCAACCGTAGCAGCCAAAGCACTTGCTTAAATCCACAAAGAAAAAGCGCTGCGCCATCAGGCTTTCCTCACTTCTACCAGGGTATTTTGATAAGCCGGCTGCCCCCCCATACCCAGCGCCACAGTAACCGCGGGATCGCAGGCGGCTTTCGGCGGCGTCACCACATTGAGTTGCGGCCAGGCATCATTGAGACTGACCGCGCCCCGCGGTACCTCAGTGGTGATCTCGGCCACCACCCTCGCCTCCCCGCGGTCATTGAACATCAGAACCTCATCGCCGTCGCCCACGCCGCGCGATGCCGCATCGGAGGGATGCATCTGCAGTGCCGGGGCGGGCTCGATTGCCTGCAGGGTAGGAATGAACCGGTGGCTGAAATGGAAAGAGTGGAAATGGCTGTTGCGCCGCGCTGAGATAAGTTGCAGCGGGTAGAGCAGCGCCCTTTCGGGCGTGGCCACGGGGCTCTCGAGGGGCTCGCGGTGCTCTGGCAGCGGCGGCAGATCGAGCTCTTCGGCTTTAGTACTGTACAGTTCGAATTTACCTGTCGGAGAGGGGAAATCTCTATCAGCGTAGGGCACCTCTGCGATATCGCCTCTAATGCCGTCAGGGCGGCGGCGAAGCTCGGACACCGTCACCGCATGGCATGCGGGGGAACGCAGGCATTCGTCGAGGCACTCCTCCTTGCTGGACCAGGGGAAATAGTCCTCGACATCGAGCCGGCGCGCCAACCGGTCCATCCACCAGCTCGCCTCTCGGCATTCCCCGGGCGGCTTCAGCGCCTTTTCCATCAGGTAAATCCTGGTGTTGGAAGTGCGCAGGCCGAGTTCCTCCAACCAGCAAGTGGCGGGCAGGACGATATCGCCCACCTCCCTGGCGGTGTGGTTGAGGAACAGGTCGTAGACAACTACCAGGCCGAGGCGGTCGAGCAGTCTTTTCATCCTGTTGATGTCCGGCCACTGGCTGAGCGGATTCCCGCCCACGACCAGCAGCGTGTCGATCACTCCTCCGTCGAGAGCCTGGTCTATCGCGTTGAAATTATTGGGCGGATATAGCGCCTCCGGCCTCCGCTCCTCAGCGCAGAGATTGTAATTCCAGTCGAGCGCCTCCCCCCAGATCGCCCCCCCGCCCTTGACGCCGATGTTGCCGCTGATCGCTATCAGGCAGAGCACCGCGCGGACCATCTGCACGCCGTTGATATGCTTTCCCAGCGCGCCGCGAGTAAGGTTAGTGCAAAGCGGTTTCCTTTCCGCATAAACCGCCGCCAGGCGTTCGATCTCTGCGACAGGCAGCTCGCAAATCTCTGCAGCCTTATCCGGGCTAAAATTTCCGATGTGCTCCCTGTATTCTTCCCAGCCGTGGCAACTATTCTCAACAAACTCGCTGTCGATCGTGTCCTCGCGGATAAGGATGTTGGCCACGGCGTTGGCCAGCCACACATCGGTCCCCAGGCGCGGCCGCAGGTGCATGTCGCTGCCGGCGGCGGTCTGGGTTACGCGCGGATCAATAGTGACAACATAGCCGCCGCGCTCACGGAGCTGGGTGACATACGGCATCATGTTTGCCATCGAGGCGGCGGGATCCTGGGCCCAGTTGATCAGAGCGACGGAGTGCGATCCCATCTCCACCGGATCGTGCAGCCCCCAGAATCCGGTTAGTTCCTGCGCCACGCCTACGTCGTACCAGCATGGAAAATCGCCGTCCCACAGTGTCATCCCCGACAAGTTGGCAAAACGAGGAGTCAGGATTTTCCAGTTTATCCGCTGAACAATATTGCCGTGGCTGTGATAGATGGCGTTCGCCTCGCGCCGGCCCGCCGCAATATTTTCAGTCATGCGCCCGGCGATGGTATCCAGAGCTTCATCCCAGGTAATCTCACGCCAGTGATCCTCGCCGCGCTCGCCGTCGCGTATCAGAGGCTTGGTCAGGCGATCCTGGCTGCGCGCAATCTCACCGCAACTCTGCCCCTTGACACAGAGCATTCCCCGGCTGAGGTCGTGGTGGGGGTTCCCCTCCACCTCTACCAGCAGGCCATCGCGCACTCCGACACGGATCCCGCAATTAACGGGCCAGCAATTGTAAGGGCAGACGCTGTAGAAAGTGTTCATCTCACCGGCGCACTTCGACCTCTTCGCAAGGTGACATTATTCATTATTCTAGGCGATATCCGGGAAAAGGCACAGGGTGAACGGTAAGAAACTCAGGCGGGGGAGGCTTCAGCAAGGGAGGGTGAAAAAGAAAGTTGAACCCTTACCCTTTTTCGACTCGACCCAGATGCGTCCGCCCATCGTCTCGATGATTTTCTTTGCGATGGCAAGTCCAGCGCCCGTGCCCTCGACCTTGACCTCGCGCACCCGGACTCCGAATACGAATATCGACTGAAGGTGCCTTGGATCGATACCGATACCGTTGTCTTCGATATAGAACTGGAACTCGTTGGGGTGTGCAACGCAGCCTATTGTGATTACAGGCTTGCGATCCGGATCCCGATACTTGAAGGCGTTGTTTACGAGGTTGGTGAACAGCTGCCCGAGACGGCGGCGATCAGACATCACATTTTCAGGCAGATCGACGTGACTTATCTCAACCTCCTCACCTTCAGCGCTTGCCCGCAGATCCAAAGCAATCTCTCGGAGCAACGGCTCGAGCGCAACCGGCCGGCTCTCCTCCATCACCTTGCCGACGCGAGACAGCTCGAGCAGATCATTGATCATCCGGCTGACCACCTCGGCGTTGGCTTTTATCCGCTCGATAAACCTCGCTTCGTTATCGTCGATCTTGCCGCCCATTTCGAGTTCGAGCATCTCGGCGTAGCCCTTGATGCTGCTCAGCGGGCTCTTGAGGTCGTGGCTGATGGTGTATACGAATTCGTCGAGCTCTGATTTTTTCTGTTCCAACTCCTGGCTGTAGTTCGCTTCCTCCTTCAGCAGGGAGAGGACTCTGTCCATCAGCCTGGAGTTTTCGATGGCGACCGATGCGGTCGCGGCTATCGCTTCGAGGCGGCGTCCGTCCTCGTCCGACAACAAGGTCGGTTGAACGTTCTCGATGTTGAGCACTCCGATGATGCTCTCCGTCTCCTCACCGTCGAGAATCGCGGAGGACTTGATCGGTACAGCAATCTCGGAGTGAGCATCCACCGCCCCCTTAATGTACCTTGGATCGGACTTCACATCGTTGGCGATTATCACATGCCCTTCGAGCGCCGACGTTCCAACAATGCCGGAGCCAATCTCAATCGACCTGAGAGCCTCATCGTATCTGGCACCATGGATCGCCTTGAGGATCAGCTTCGAATCCTCGATAAGGTAAACGGAAACGAGCGAGTAGCCCATCCTTTCCTTGATGCTTTCGGCCAGCTTCTGCAGCACCTCGCCGGCATCCAGGGATGAGTTGACGATCACCATGATCTCGTAGAGCAATTGCAGGTCACGATGTCGGCTGCGGAGCTCTTCCTCAAGCCGATTTCGCGCGAGCACCTCGGTTATCTGCATTGCAAAGAGTTCGAGTGGCTTTACTGTTTCCGGTGTGGGCCTGCGCCCGCTCTTGGAATCGTCGACGGAAAAGAATCCAAGAAGCTCGTCGCCGCTTACCAGCGTAACGAGTAGGTTGTCGTCGGGATGCCAGCCGTTCTCCGCTTCGGAACCAGCCGTTCCGCTTGCCACTTCCTCGTCGCTGAGCACCACGCTTCGTTTGCTCCCAGGTATGTAATAACAGTTGGGACTGAAACGAAACTCCTCCCGCAGCACAGAGACTAGTTTCTCACGCGGAAACTCGACCTGGTGCAGGTGCTTTATGTCCTGCTCATCGACCCCTGAGTGGGCGATTATCTTCCTGAAAGGCGTCTCGTCGACGAAAATCGAGATCAGCGTTCGAGAGAAATCGGAGATATCGGAGATGGCATTTGCGAAGTGCTGGAAAAGTGTCTTGGTTTCCTCAATTGAGATGATCCTGGCGGTCATCTCGCTGAAACGTTCCATCTGACGATACAAAATCTCGAGCTCGGCGGCAATCGACTGCTCGTCGCTGCGGTCCAGAGCCACCGAAACCGTCCCCGCTATCTCCCCTGCATGATCCAGTAGCGGCCTGCAGGTCAGGCTGACGGGCCGGTGACTGCCGTCGCGGCAGTGAACTGACATCGAACTCCCCTCAAGGTCCTTCTCTCCCTCGAGAATCCCTCGAATCAGTTCAGATTCCGCAGCCAGCGGGAACAGATCCGCAAACGTTCTTTTTTCAAGAATTTCTGATCGGTCGTACCCCGTTATCTCTTCCGCACCGTCATTGAAGACGACGATGCACCCGTCTCTATCGGTCACGATTATTGGCAGCTTCGCCTCGTCGACCAGTGAGCCAAGACGCAGTGTGAATATCTCGCTGGCGGCTCCCCCCGCCTTCGAAATATTGATCGATGAAGAAAGGACCGCGAAGGCCGTCTCGCCGTCGATCTGAAGTCTGCTGACACGCCAGCGGAGAGTCTGTGCGGATCTCAACCATTCCAAATCGCGAATGCTCAGACCCGGAAGCGTGGCGTCCGAGTCTTCCGCCCGCAACCATCTGCGCAGGGCTTCGCATCCCGAATCCTCGAACATCGTTTCGAGCGGCTTGCCGACTAAAGACCCTGCTTCGCCCCCTCCCAACGCGACCAGGGATTGGCTTAGATGTCGAACTTTTGCATTGGAATCGACGATTACAAAATGCTCCACCGATTGCGCCCCGCTATCTTTCAACCTGTTGTTCTCAACCTGCATCGCAGATTCACCACATCTCTGACGAGTACGCCCCCTGCTCGAAGGCGAATCGCGGGATTAAACTCCGCGGGCTCGCGGAGCCGGATGCTTCTAGCTTCTGATGGGGATTACCTTGTCCAGCCGGGTAAGTTGAAAAATCTCCCTCAGATTGTCGCTGATGCTGGTGATCTCAAGCGATCCGTTTTCTTTGCGAACAGCCTTGAACAGCATCAGGATCTTTCCGATGCCGGTGCTGTTAATTGTGGAGACTCCGCTTAAATCCAGGCGAACTTCCGCGGGCACCTCATCGCAGATCTCCTCAAACACGGATTTCAGCTGCTCGGCGGCGGTATTGTCGACAACGCCGGTCAACGTCAACCGGTACTGACCTCCGTTTCTCTCTACCTTTATATCCATAAGCGTTTCCCAACCACCCGCAATTACACGTGAAAGTATAGCATATTCAGGCGAAATTTCATGGGCTGATGGACGACTTGTGATGTTCGGCGGCGCTAATCATATTTATTGACATGCAATTGTCACTTTGTTACACAATCACTACCGAGTTAAATTAGTCTCATAAAGGGGCAATATAATGAACAAAGCCGAACTTATCAGGAAAGTAGCTGCAGACACTTCTCTACCACGAAGTCATGCCGAGAGAGCCGTTTCTTCCCTTCTTGGCGCCATCGAGGGGGCTCTGATCAAAGGCGATAAGGTGACTCTGGTCGGTTTCGGAAGCTTCAATGTCCACAGCCGGGCGTCACGCATCGGGCGCAATCCCAAAACCGGAGAGACTATACAGATCAGGCCGAAAAAGGTGGTCAAGTTCAAGGCCGGCACGCGGTTGTCGTCAAGCGTGAAGTGACTGCCGCCCGGCAGGTCCGCTCCTCGTACGAAAAACCGCCTACCTGCGTAGGAAATAGTGTTGCCTTCGACACAACTCTGGGATACACTCCACCAGGTAATTGCTCATTTGTTCACAATTAGATACAAAACCAAGTTTTGACATGATATTTCAAGAATTTATCCTAATCTTCGTTTCAGCAGTATTGGTCAACAACTTCGTGCTGAGACGGTTCCTGGGCATCTGCCCGTTCCTGGGGGTCAGCCGCCGCGTCAGCACGGCGCTCGGAATGAGCTTCGCCGTGATGTTCGTAATGACGATGGCCTCCGTCGTCACCTGGATTGTTCAGACGGTCGCCCTGATGCCGCTGGGCATCGGATACCTGCAGACTATTGCCTTCATCCTGATCATCGCCGCGCTGGTGCAGCTGGTCGAGTTGGCTCTGCAGAAGCTCTCGCCGCCGCTTTACAAGGCGCTGGGCATCTATCTGCCGTTGATCACAACCAACTGCGCCGTGCTCGGCGTCGCGGTGCTGAACATCCAGAAGGAATATGACCTGGCACGCACAACCATCTTCGGCTTCGGCGCTTCGGTCGGCTTCGCGGTGGCGATTTTACTTTTCGCCGGACTGCGCGAGCGCATCGAGCTGGCCAACACGCCTCGGGCTCTCAAGGGAACCGCCATTGCACTGGTAACGGCCGGGCTGCTGTCCTTGGCCTTCATGGGTTTCACCGGCCTGGTGAAGCAGTAATTCAAGGAATTTATTGGAATGATTGTCAACGCAGTCCTTACATTGGCAGCCCTTGGCCTGCTGGCCGGACTCGGACTCGGCTTCGCAGCCAGAGTGTTTGCGGTCAAGATCGACCCGCGGGTCGAGGAGATCGACGCCGCACTGCCCCAGTTCAATTGCGGCGCCTGCGGTTACGCAGGGTGTGCCGACTACGCGAAAGCAGTGGTCGAGGGTAAGGATCCAAGCCTCTGCGCTCCGGGCGGCCCGAACGTGGCCGCGAGGGTGGCCGCCATCATGGGCGAGGAAGTCAGCGCCAAGGAGAAGAAGGTTGCATTCGTCTTCTGCGGCGGCTCTGATTCGGCAGCGCGGAAAAAATACCACTATAACGGCGTCAGCGACTGCATTAGCTCCGACCTGGTTTCCGGTGGGGACAAATCGTGCTCCTACGGCTGCCTGGGTTTGGGGACTTGCGTGCACGTCTGCCCGGTCGATGCGATCATTATCGAGGACGGGCTGGCGAGAGTCGTTGCGGAGATCTGCATCGGTTGCCGCAAGTGTGTCGAGGCTTGCCCGAAAAATATCATCCACATGGTGCCGGCCTCGCGTTTAGTCCACGTGGTCTGCAGCTCGCAGGACAAAGGCCCGGTGGTGCGCAAGGCTTGCAGTGTCGGCTGCATCGGCTGCCGCCGCTGCACCAAGGCTGTCGACGACGAGCAGATCACCATGGACGGCAACCTCGCCGTCGTCGACTACTCCAAGCCCCTGCTGAGCCGGGAACCCGCGGAATCATGCCCAACCGGCGCGATCCAGGTGATTGAAACGGAGTTCACCGAACAGCTTCCGCCGCCGGCTGAGCCGGCCGAGCAGGCAGCGGAGGAGGCGCAGGCATGACGAAGCCGGTTCACTTCCAGGGCGGAGTTCACCCCGCGTACAACAAGCAGTACACCGTGGACCTGTCGATCGAGAAGATGCCGCTGCCAAAGCGCTTCGTTATCCCCCTGAGCCAGAACCTCGGCGCACCCGCCAAGTGCCTGGTTGAGAAAGGCCAGGAAGTGCTTAAGGGCCAACCGCTGGGCGAACCCGGCGGCTTCGTCTCGACGCCTGTGCACGCACCCACCTCGGGCAAGATAAAGAAGATCGACCTCTACCCCCACCCACTGGGAAGGGGGATGGAGGCGATCGAGATCGAACCCGACAGCGAGGATCGCTGGGTTGAGGGTTGCGGACC
The DNA here is from genome assembly GCA_965602675.1 of uncultured bacterium. Classification (GTDB taxonomy): domain Bacteria; phylum Acidobacteriota; class DATKUA01; order DATKUA01; family DATKUA01; genus DATKUA01. The sequence goes on from CBFCZO010000029.1 coordinate 28,810, forward strand.
CCTGCGCGATTTCGAGGCGATGGACCCCGATGCAATCCGCAAGGCTATCTGGGACGGCGGCCTCGTCGGCATGGGAGGCGCTACCTTCCCGACCCACGTCAAGCTCTCGCCGCCGGCGGAAAAACCAATCGACACCTTCATCCTAAACGGCGCCGAATGTGAGCCGTTCCTGACATCGGATCACCACCTGATGCTCGAGGCGGCCGATAAAATTATCGCCGGCGGCAAGCTGATGGCCAAAGTTCTCGGCGCCCAGAATCTGTTGATCGGCATTGAAAAGAACAAGCCCGATGCGATTGAGATAATGAGGGAAGCTGCTGGAGGCGGCGGATTCGAGGTCGTTGCGCTCAACGCCGAATATCCCCAGGGCGCCGAAAAGCAGCTGATCTACGCTCTCACCAAACGCAAAGTTCCCACCGGCGGCCTGCCGATGGACGTCGGCTGCGTCGTCCAGAACGTCGGCACCGCAGCAGCGGCATACGACGCCTGCGCTCACGGCATCCCCCTAACCGAGCGGGTGGTAACCATCACCGGCAGCGGGATTAACAAGCCGAAGAACCTTCTGCTGAGGACCGGAACTCTGCTTAGCGATGTGATCGAGTTCTGCGGCGGACTCAACGCCGACATCGCCAAGGTGATCGTCGGCGGCCCGATGATGGGCATCAGCCAGTACAGCCTCGACATCCCGATCATTAAGGGCACCAGCGGTATCGTCTTCCTCAAGGCCGATGAGGTTACGCTATTCACCTCGCAGCCGTGCATCCGCTGCGGTTCGTGCGTGAAAGGCTGCCCGATGGGACTTCTACCCACGGTAATCAACGCCTATTCGGTCAACGAAATGTTCGATGTCGCGGAGGAATACGGGGCGATGGACTGCATCGAGTGTGGCTGCTGCGCATTCTCCTGCCCGTCGCACATTCCTCTGGTTCAGAACGTCCGGCGTGCCAAGGCTGAGATCCAGGCGCGGCGAAAGAAAGCCAGTTAGTAATTTTCAGGGTTGATAATGTCAACTGAAGCAAAAGAACAGAAACCCGCAGCTCCCCCGCCGGATCCGACGCTGCTGGTCAGCTCCAGTCCGCACCTGCACGGAGGGGAGTCGATTACGAAGATAATGTGGTCGGTAGTTCTGGCTTTGGCTCCAGCGACCGTGCTGGGAATGGTGTTCTTCGGCATAGACGCTGTCATCGTCATCGCGGTCACCACGATCAGCGCTGTCGCTTTTGAAGCTTTCAGCCAGTGGCTGCGCAAGATGCCGATCACCATCGCCGACGGCAGCGCGGTCGTCACCGGCCTGTTGCTTGCGCTCAACATGCCGCCTGGCTCACCTTGGTGGCTTTGCGTTATCGGCTCGTTCATCGCCATCGCAATCGCCAAGCACCTTTACGGCGGCCTCGGCTACAATCCCTTCAATCCAGCACTGGTGGCACGCGTGGCGCTGCTGGTCAGCTTCCCGACGCAGATGACCAGCTGGGCGCCCACGCTCTACATGCCGCCCGACTCCTGGACCGGCGCGACGCCGCTGGGCGCAATCAAGGAGCACATCCTCAAGGACGGCACCACCGGCATGGAGTTCACCTGGGATTACTTGTGGCAGCTGTTAGCGGGTAATGTAGGCGGCTCTTTGGGCGAGACATCGGTGATCGCGCTGTTGATCGGAGCGGCGTTCCTCCTATGGAAGGGATACATCTGGTGGCAGGTGCCGGTCAGCTTCATCGCCAGCGTTTTCGCCGTAACCGGCATCGCATTCATCTTCAATCCCACCGGTGTGGCCAGCCCGGTCTTCCACGTGGTCAGCGGAGGCCTGATCATCGGCGCGTTCTACATGGCGACCGACATGGTCACCAGCCCCGTGACTAAGCGCGGGATGATTATCTTCGGTGTCGGCTGCGGAGTGATAACCTCGGTTATCCGACTGTGGGGCGGCTATCCGGAGGGCGTCAGCTTCGCCATCCTTATCATGAATGCCACGGTGCCGCTGCTCGACCGCTACTCGCGGCCCGAGGTCTTCGGCGCGCGCCGCAAGCTATATGAGGTGCGGGGATGAAAGAGTTATTGCCACTCGTCGTTACGCTGACGGTCATCGCCGCCGTCGCCGGCCTCGCACTCGCCCTGGTATACACAGTTACCGAAGGACCTATCGCCGCGGCGGAGCGGGAGCAGACGCTCAAGGCGATTCGCAATGTCCTGCCCGAGTTCGACGAAAATCTGCTGCAGTCCGTAATGTTCGGCGAGGACGAGCAGCAGAGGGAAATCTTCATCGCCCGCGTCAATGGCGGCGACCTGGTGGGCGTGGCTTTCTCCAGCACCTCGAGGAACGGCTATGGCGGCAACCTCGAGGTGATGGTGGGCATCGTCCCTGAAGGCGAAAGCCACAAGGTCAACAGGATCGAAATCCTTCGCCACGTCGAGACGCCCGGCCTGGGTACGAAGATCGCCGAGGAAAAGTTCAAGGGCCAATTCAACAGCGTCAATTATGACAATCTCACTTTCGCCGTCGACAAGGATGATCCCGGCAGCCCTGGGAAACCATCGATCGATTCGATCACCGGCGCGACGATCAGCAGCCGCGCAGTCACCGAGGCAGTGCAGAAGGGCATGGATTTCTTCCTGGAGAATCTAGATAAGATCTTCGAAGCCGCTCAGCAAGCGGAGGGCAGCCAATGAGTATCTCGAAGGAATTCCTCAAGGGAATCTGGAGCGAGAATCCAATACTGCGACTAGTCCTCGGGCTCTGCCCCGCGCTGGCGGTTACAACATCGATGATCAACGGCATCGCCATGGGCCTGGCGGCTACCTTCGTGCTCGTTATGAGCAACGTCGTCGTCAGCCTGCTGGGCGGCCTCATCCCGAAGAAAGTCCGCATCCCGTGCTTCATCATCATCATTGCCAGCTTCGTCACTATCGTCGACCTGGTGATGCACGGCTTCTTCTTCGAGCTGTGGCAGGCGCTGGGGCTCTTCATCCCGCTGATCGTCGTCAACTGCATCATCCTCGGCCGTGCCGAGGCATTCGCCTCAAAGAACGCGGTACACTACGCGTTCGCCGATGGCCTCGGCATGGGCATCGGCTTCACCCTGGCACTGACCGCTCTCGGCGGAGTGCGCGAGATCATAGGCAACGGTACGATACTTGGCATCCCGCTCTTCGGGCCGGATTTCCCACCACTGCTGCTTGCCATCCTTCCGCCGGGCGCGTTTATCTTCCTTGGGCTCTTTCTCGCAGGGATGAACAAGATTGAGGAATGGCGCTCCGGAGGAGCCAGGGAGCCGGTCGAGTCGGACGCTACCCGCGCCGTGCTGACCGATCCGAAGGCACTGCGGCAGCTTATCGCGGCGGAGGACGAGAAGTCGCCGACGGCCGCCTGAGGCTTGATCAGCGAAGGGCCGTATTCCACTAACATATTGAAACAATTACAAATAGGATTATGCACATTATTGTGTGCAACCCAAGGTGGTTGACTCATAATTCATATGTGATAATAATGTAAAAGACTTCCGCAGAGTGAGAGGAGGGCGGGATGACCAGCTACCTCGTGGCACTGGATCTCAGCAAGGACGACCAGGTCTTCTACAACGATATCAAGCAGAACCTTGAGGAGATCTACGACGCCAAGGAAATTATGAATGCGACATACGTCCTCCCGGCCGACACCTGCGTCGCGATACTAGACATGACGCTCGAGATGCAGATAGGGGCGGAGAGCAGAGCGCTGATCATCGAAGTCACTGATAACTACTGCTGCAACAACACGCGCGTCAAGCACATACTCAAGGATTTCTTCACAGAGCAGACCGCCGATGACTGCTGCAGTTAACGCTTTCGCCGCATCCTTCAGGTGAAATCCGACGGGAAGATACTATTAAGATGCCGATTCAAGATATAGATGACAGCCTGTAGCGAACCCCCGTAACCTCGCGTACCTTTTCTATCGTTTCCATAGCGATCGCCCGCGCTTTTGCGGCTCCCTTATCCAAGATCTCGACCACCTTGCCCTCGTCAGCTTCCAGCTCCTCCCTCTTCTCGCGGAAGGGTTTGAAGAAGTCCCAGATCAATTCCAGAAGCTCTTTCTTGACATCGACATAGCGGAGGCCGCCGGCACGGTATCGCTGCGCCAAGGCAATCACGTCCTCCTTCTCGGCGAAAAGCTTATACAAGCCGAATAAGGAACACGAATCCGGATCCTTGGGTGCGTCCACGGGCGCTGAGTCGGTGACAATGCTCATCACCTTCTGCTGGAGCGCTTCGCGATACTCGAAGATATTGATCGCGTTGCCATAACTCTTGCTCATCTTGCGGCCGTCGGTGCCGGGGATTACCGCCACGTTTTCGTCGACCTCGACATCAGGCAGGTTGAAAACCTCACCGTAGACATTGTTGAACCTGATGGCGATGTCGCGCGTCATTTCGACATGCTGCTTCTGATCTTTGCCCACAGGCACCAAATCAGACTGGTAAAGTAATATGTCCGCCGCCTGCAGTATTGGGTATGTTAACAATCCGGCGTTCGTCGGCAGTCCCTGCGCCACCTTGTCCTTGTAGCTGGTGGCGCGTTGAAGCAAGCCAACCGGCGTGAAATTGCTTAAATACCAGCACAACTCGACGACCTCGGGAACATCGCTCTGCACCCAGAGATACGCACGCTCGGGGTCAAGACCGAGAGCGACGAAATCCATCACGGCCGACAATGTGTTTTGACGTAAGGTTTCGCCGTCGAAAACGCTGGTCAATGCGTGGAGGTTGACGATGAAAGCGAAGAGTTCCCCTTGCTCCTGATAGGAAATCATCCGCTTCATCATACCAAAGTAATTCCCGATATGAAGGGTTCCCGACGGCTGAATCCCTGAGAGAATACGTTTTTCCCCTTCTTGCGCCATTGGCTTTTCTCGATGTCAAAGCTTTATTAAACACAAATCCGATGCCAACATTGCGTAATATTCACATTGATGACCCGGCACCCTGTTGCTGCGGGGATAATACCATAATCGTTCTGAGCTGGCGATACCTGCCGGGGCCTGGATTAATCATCCCCTCTGCTGGACAGATATTGACACCGGCACTAGTCGCGAGTAGAAAATCGCCAAAAACTCGTATGATTCCAAGATTATTCCTAAAGTTCCGTGGTTTCGTGACGATGATTGTTCTAGAGGGCTTCTGTATCCGAGTTAATCGGGCGCAGGTTTCGGGCCGGAATAACGACATCAAAGATCCCCACAACAGCATCCCGGGCCTCAACAGGTTGGGCAAATGATAAAGATATTGCACGTAGACGACGATCCTGACAGTCGTGAACAGGTTAGGTTCTGGCTGACCCGCTCCTCAAATCATTTCGAGGTCACATCCGCAGAATCCGCCTCCGACGCTTTCCAGGAATTGAAAAGCGGTGATTTCAACTGCATAGTCTGCGATCTCGACATGCCGCAAATGGACGGCCTGGAATTTCTCTCATCGCTGAGAGCGCAGGGTGAGAACACCGCATTTATCATGCTTTCGCACTTTTTCGAGGAAGAGCTAGTCGAGGACGCCAGGCGCGCCGGCGCCGACGGTTATTGTAGTAAAGACGATTTCCTCGAAGAGCGCGTCGTGCTGATCAACAGCATCGAGAGAGCTCTGCAGTCTCGATCGAGTACTCAAAGCGGGGCAGCCCCCTCGATCGAAGGCACAAAACCGTCCCGGCGGAAAGCAAGCAAACATCACGCGCCCCCAAGACAATTCACCTGACGACACAGACCCGAGGGCCGTGAGGACAGCAGACCTCCCAGCCAGAAATCATCGTTAGCTGGGTAGGAACTATAACGCTATCTTCATGCCGAACTCCCATTTCACTTATTGCCTCGACAGGTCTACAATTTCAGCTGGGTTGTAGGAGGTAAAAACCGTCTTCGCGCTGACAATGAGACTTTATTACATCTATGACGCGATCCATGAACACGAGTGCGGTCCCCTAAGCTCAAGCATTGGAGCAAACACTCCGGCCGCGAAGCGCCGAGTTAATAACTGCTACTGCTCCGTCAGTACCGGCGAGGAATTTCAAAGGTGAGCTTCTCCTAATTCAAAAACGACCTCGATTCTCCAAAGGAGTCAGCGATGAAATCCGAAACAAAAACAGCAGCGCTTATAATCGTAGCGCTGTTTCTTGTCCCCATATACCAGCCGGCACTTTTCGCTCAGCCCTCCGATCCGGGCGCCGAGGGAGTCAGGGAAAAGGTGAAGGGATTCAGAGCCACCTATGAGAAAAAAATCGTGTTGGAGTTCGCCGACCTGCTCTCGATACCTTGCGTGGCCTCCGACAGCGTCAACATCGCTCGAAACGCGAAAAAAATCGTTGAAATGATGGAGGCGCGGGGCATTTCCGCCCGCACGCTGGAAGTGCCCGGCAGCTCACCGCTGGTCTTCGGCGAGCTAATAACTCCAGGCGCCGATAAGACCATAGCGGTTTACGTCCACTATGACGGCCAGCCGGTGGTTCACGAGTTGTGGGCTACGGGACCCTGGGAGCCAACACTGCGCGACAAGCGGCTCGAGCTCGATGGGCAGATAATCCGCTGGAGCGATATCGGCGACCGGCTGGACGGGGAGTGGCGACTGTATGCCCGTGGTTCAGGTGACGACAAGGCGCCCGTGATCTCATGGCTTACGGCTGTCGAGGCGCTTAAAGCAGCGGACATCCCCCTATCGGTCAATGTTAAGTTCTTCTTCGAAGGCGAGGAGGAGGCCGGCTCGCCGCACTTGGACGAGATCCTCGAAGCACACAGGGATCTCCTCGACGCCGATGTGCTGTTCATCTGCGACGGCCCTGTGCACCAATCGCGCCGCATGCAACTATTCTTCGGTGTGCGCGGGATCACCGATGTTGAGATGACCGTATACGGCCCCACCAACGCCCTGCACAGCGGCCATTACGGCAACTGGGCTCCGAACCCGGGGGCGTTGCTGGCTAATCTGCTGGCTTCGATGCGCGACGACGACGGCCATGTCCTGATCGACGGCTTCTACGATCGTATCCGCCCGCTGAGCGAATTTGAGCGAAGGGCTCTCGATTCCTCCCCCGATCCCGACGACGAATTGCGAAAGACGTGGGGCATGGCTCAAACCGAGGCCAATAACGCACGGCTGATCGAGCGCATCCAGTTGCCGGCGCTCAACATCAGGGGTATCCGCGTCGGCGAGATAGGTCATGAAGCCAAAAACGCGGTGCCCACGCAGGCAACAGCCAACATCGGCTTCAGGCTGGTGCCGGATCTGGATCCGGGAACCGTTAGGGAGTTGGTGGAAGATCACCTGCGCAAGCAAGGCTATTACATTGTCGATGAAGATCCCGACATGGAGACCAGGCTTGCGCACCCCAGAATCGCAAAGCTTGTGTGGGGGGACGGCTATCCGGCAGCGCGCACATCGATGGACCTGCTGGTCTCGCGCGCCGTCATCGACCTGATAGGAGAGGCCACCGACGACCCGCTGGTAACCCTCCCTTCGCTTGGCGGCTCGCTGCCGCTGTACCTCTTCATCGATAAATTCCGGACCCCCGTGATCGGATTACCAATGGCCAACCACGACAACAACCAGCATGGACCGAATGAAAACCTGCGCCTGCAGAATCTCTACGATTCGATTGAGATCAACGCAGCGATCCTCGCGCGGCTCGGATTTCTGTTGAAGGAGTGACAGCACGTTTGAATTCGAGAAAACTTGGCCCGGAGGAATTCTCCCCGGGCTTTTTCCCTCCCATTCATCAGCCCTGTAGCCTCGGTTACGGATAAAGCGGTGATGTTTGTGTAAAAAACTATACTTGGGCAGCGGGAGGAAACATCTATGATTTGTGATTCCTTTTTGAGAACAGCTTCTTTCCTTTTCTTTGGGACGATACTTGCCTTTATACCCTCCTTCGTAGTCGCGGAAGATAACAACATAGAGGCAAGAACCGACGCTTACTTCGCGCCGTATCTCGAGATGGGCAATTTCAGCGGCGCGGTCCTAATCGGCAAGGGCGATGAGATACTTCTGAGCAAAGGCTACGGCATGGCCAACTACGAACTGGAAGTGCCGAACTCGCCGCACATCCGTTATCAATTGGGCTCGCTGGGAAAACAGCTGACAGCAGCAGCAATTCTCAAGCTTCAAGAGCAGGGCCGCCTGGTCCTCTCCGATCCTATTCGTAAGCACATCATGAACTACCGCCACGGCGACAAGGTCAAAATTCATCACCTGCTCAGCCACTCTTCCGGCGTGCCGGAGCTGCCGGAAACCGGTGTATTCTCGAAATCGGAAAAAAAAGACTCCGGTAAGAATTGGATCGACCGCCTCAATAAGATAAAACTTGAGTTCGCGCCGGGATCCCAATTCGCCTACCGTAACATTAACTACATGCTGCTGAGCGAGATTGTCTTTAGAGTAAGCGGCACAACGGTCCCTGATTACATTCGCGAAAACATCTGCAAGCCGCTCGGAATGACCGAAACCGTCTTCAACATCGGGTCGGTGATCGAGGGCCGCTCAGAAGGATACTACCTCGACTTCGAAGGTCTTAAGAATGCCCGCTTGTATTCAGCAATGGATCCAGGGGCGTCTTATTCCTCCGTCGATGATTACTTCCGCTTTCTTCGTGGAATATTCGAAAACAAAATCCTCAGCCCTGCATTAGTCGAAAAAATGCTCACGCCGAACCTTGAGTCCTACGGCTATGCCTGGTACATCACTGAGGTCGAGGCCGACAGGAAGTTGGTTTTCCACGGCGGCGGCTCGCCCGGATACATCTGCAACGTATCGAACTTGAGGGATGAAGATCTGACAATTATTGTTTTCTGTAATATCGGAAACATCTCTCTCGGGAAGATAGTATCGGACCTCGCCGCCATCGCCCAAGGACAGCCCTGTAACATACCCAAGACTCGCAAGACTATCGTGTTGAATCCCGCTTCTCTCAGCCGCTACGAAGGCTACTTCAAGGGCGACGAAGAGAATGTCGTCTGGATCCGCGTCGAGGGCGATCACCTAAGCCTCGTCCTCAGCACGAAGGGTAATTCTTACTCCTCCGGCGGCCTGAGTTTCAAATACACCCTCTTTCCGGAATCGCAGCGGCAGTTCTTCGCCAAGGAGTTCGACGGCCAGGTGGAATTCCTTTCGTTCGCCTCCGGCAAGGCCGAGCAAATCCGCTT
>CBFCZO010000030.1:0-35677 GCA_965602675.1 uncultured bacterium
GAAAAATATTCTCGCCGCTCGACATCCTGGCTTTCACCGCATACAATCCGCCGGGCTCCCGATCCTCGGCGTTAGCATTATGCGGGCGGGATGCATCCGGCGGTATGCGACTGGCGGTTTACAGTCGACCCTGGCAGTAAGGCGTAGAGAGCGAAGGAATCAGCAGGTGGGATCAACCAGAGGACCCGGACGAATAGTCAGGACAATTGACGCGGACCTCGACCATCCGGAAGAAACCTTTCTGTTCCCTAAGCTTTTCAGGATAAAGAGCTGGTACAGGCGCAACGAGATTTCCCTCCTGGAACTTCGCCTCGAGTTCCATCCCGGCATATATGTGCTGGGCGAGTTGTCGCTCGATGACAGCGATCTCGGGATCTTCAATATTGACTATATAGATCGCCTGATTGAGCTCGACAGGAAACGAAAATCGATTGACTGGTCGAAGCCGGTGGCGCTCATCGAGCGCAGATCGCTCTTGCCTGTTCCCGACGAGATGGTGGAGCACCTCGTCCGCGAGAGCGAGAGATTCGATGTTGATTATCACTCAACAGCCCAGAGCTTCCTTGATTTCCTCGAGGAGCAGAAAAGCCTGACCCTCTTTACCAATGACAGCTACGGCATCACTTCTCTGCTAGGCGAGTCGGAGGATGAATTTCGGAAGCTTTGCTATAGCTATGCCAATGCCGAGAAGTCCGAGCGAGCGCTGGAGTTGGGCATGGTGTTCGAGAGGAAAATAGAGCAGTCATCTCGCAGCCTTGGCAGAGTTGATCCTCCTGCGTTGGACGATCGGGAGGAGATTGCCCTTGCCCGCGTGGAGGATTTCCGTCTGGCCTGCAAGTCGATGCTGAACAAGGCGATAAATCTTCAGTTCCTGGAGCAGCAGGAGTACCAAGTGGAAGGTTCGCACGTTGAGAACTATATCAACATGCTCAGGGCGGAAGCGGAATCGATAGTATCCGGACTTGAATTTCGTAGAGAGGATTTTTCTAGCTTCGCAGATGAGTTGTTAGAGAAATTCGAAGACCTCGAGAGCGAGTTTGTCGTCAAGGCCGAGAACATCACCGCCGTCGAGGCACCGCTATCGAAATTCTCTATTCAGATATTGCGCGTCGCTCGGGTTTGGCTGCCTTATTGGGGCGCCGAATACAGCTTGGGCGAAGAGGAGCGCAGCCTGTTGATCAAAGCTTACTGAGCTGGAGTAGTTCAACGTTGGCAGATTCCTCCAAACCTCCGTTAGTGCTCGCCGTAACCGGCGCCAGCGGTGCGATTTACGCGTTGCGCACGGCAAAGGCATTGCTGGATGCCGGGCGCACGCTGGAGGTGGTATTGTCGCCCATGGGCCATGCCGTGATGGTCGAGGAGTTGGGCGGTGAGTTTGACCCGACTACCGGTTTTCGCGGCTGGCTCGGCGGGAAACTCGGGCGAGAGATTGCCGAGAGTGAGGTGGCGGAATACAGCCACATGGATCTGGCAGCACCCCTCTCATCGGGTTCGCATACAACTGGTGGCATGGTTATCGTTCCCTGCACGATGAAAACCCTCGCTTCGGTCGCCCACGGGCTCTCGCGAAACCTGGTCGAGCGCGCTGCGGACGTCACGTTAAAAGAAAGGCGGCCTCTGGTACTGGTGCCGCGCGAGTGCCCGCTGAGTTTGATACATCTGCGCAATATGACCGCCGCAGCGGAAGCGGGAGCTGTGATAGCGCCTGCTGCGCCCGCCTATTACCAGCACCCGGAATCTTTCGATGACCTTGCCGATTTCGTCGCCGGTCGCGTCCTCTCCATCCTGGGTATCCCCCATAATCTGTTCACCTCTTGGGGCGACAGCGCGGAATGACGCTTTCCGGCAACGGCGAAGAGCGGTCTCCAGACAGCGCAAAAGAAAAGCGCCGGCGAGTCAAGTCGATGTTCGGCAACATCGCCGGTCGCTACGACCTGCTGAACACCATTCTCAGCTTTGGGCAGGACCGCAGGTGGCGCAAAAGCTCGTTGCGCAGGCTCGGCCTCGAACGCAGTGATGTGCTCGTGGACATCGCGGGGGGTACCGGCGATGTGGCACTGACCGCAGCGAAGCTGCAGCCTGAGCTCTATGCCGCGCTCGTAATCGATTTTAGCGAGCCTATGCTGCGGCTGGCGGGCCCCAAGATTCAACGTTCGCGCGCGCGTCCTGCGGTTCTCCCGATAGCCGCAGACGCCGTTTCGCTGCCGCTGCCAGGCGGCTGTGCCGATGCGGTGACAATCGCTTTCGGCATTCGCAACGTCGTCGACGTTCCTGCCGCTCTCAGCGAGATGAACAGGATACTGAAGCCGGGCGGCAAACTGCTTATTCTTGAATTCGCTGTGCCCAAAGGGCGTATCTTCGGCCCCGTCTTTCGCTGGTACTTCACGCGCGTGCTTCCGGGGATCGGCGGCCTGATATCCGGCAGCCGCGCGGCTTACGAATATCTGCCGCGTTCGGTGGGGGAGTTCTTCACTCCTGAGGAAATGGAAAAGTTGATGCGAGAGGCAGGCTTTAATATTATAGCTACAAAGCGATACAGTTTCGGCGTGGTAATGGCCTATTACGGGGAGACGAACTCATGAGTCATAATTTGAACGAACGGCAGAGTGGTATGCTAATCGGCTTGATTCTGATTGTAATCGGTATAATCTTCCTTGGGGAGAGATACGACTGGTTCGGCCTGAATCTCGATCTGGGAATGGATAAAATCTGGCCGGTTTTCCTGATAATCGGAGGCATCTACTTCATGCTGAAGCACCGCTAGGTCAGCGGCCGGCGGTGTCTTGCCCCGCTTTTGTGTTCCCGGTCTCTTCCTCCTGCCCGGGCGGGAAGAGGAAGACATCCTCACCAGGGCGCGAGTAGCCGAGTTCCTCTCGTGCCACCCTTTCTATCGCCTCAGGATCATCGCGTAACGCTCTGATGAGGGCCTCCAGCTCGGAGTTGCGGCGCTCGAGTTCCTTTACCTCGCTCGAGAGCTGCAGGTGCTCCCGCTCCAGTTCCCAGATCTTGATGATTCCCGATTCGCTGAAGAATGCGTCGAGGAAGATGGCGGCGAGGAAGAGCAGCATCAGCAGAACCCAGGCCGCGCGCGAGAACAACGATTGTCTCGGCGCGACTGAAGGGTCCTGCTGCTTTTCCATGGCTCAGGCTAATTTTAGGGCTTTACGGCCCGGGAAGAAGGCCGCCTCGCCGAGTTCGTCCTCGATCCGCAGCAAGCGGTTGTATTTGGAGACTCTATCGGTTCTCGATGCGCTGCCGGTCTTGATCTGGCCGGTATTGAAAGCGACCGCCAGGTCGGCGATTGTCGTGTCCTCGGTCTCGCCGCTGCGGTGGCTGACAACGGCCGTGTAGCCGGCCTTGTGGGCCATTTCTATCGTGTCTGCAGTCTCAGTGAGGGTGCCGATTTGGTTGAGCTTGATCAAAATGGAGTTGCAGATGCCCTCGTCGATGCCGCGCTGGAGCAGCTTCGGATTTGTTACGAAAATATCATCGCCTACAAGCTGAATCTTGCCGCCCAACTTTTCTGTCATCAGCTTGAAGCCGTCCCAGTCTTTCTCGTCGCAACCATCCTCGATCGAAACTATCGGGAACTGGTCGACCAGCCTCTCGTAGAACTCCACCAGCTCCGCTGTTTCTTTCCGGGATTCGGGTTCGGCGCTGAGGATGTAGGCCTTCTCTGTCTTGTCATAGAACGAGCTGGCGGCGATGTCGAGCGCCAACGCCACATCCCCCTTATCGCGGCCGGCTTTGTAACCCGCCTTGCGGATTGCCTCCATGATCACTTCGAGAGCCGCGCGGTTGGAGACCAGGTTGGGGGCGAATCCGCCTTCGTCGCCGACCGATGTGTTCAGACGGCGCCCGTTGAGTACCGCCTTGAGGTTGTGGAATACCTCGGCTCCGATGCGTAGTGCTTCAGCGAAACTCGGCGCGCCCAGCGGCATGATCATGAATTCCTGGATGTCGATGTTGTTATCGGCGTGTTGGCCGCCATTGACGATATTCATCATCGGCACCGGCATCATCTTGGCATTGATTCCACCGATATAGCGGTAGAGCGGCAGGCCGAAGAAGGCGGCGCCGGCCTTGGCTACGGCTAGCGAGACGCCGAGCATCGCATTTGCGCCGAGACGCGTCTTGTTGGGAGTGCCGTCGAGCTCGATCAACATCTTATCGATCAACACCTGATCGAGGGTGTCCATACCGACCAGATGCGGTTCGATCTCTTCGGCAACATTATTCACGGCTTTGAGCACGCCCTTGCCGAGATAGCGGTTCTTGTCGCCGTCGCGCAATTCCAGCGCTTCGGCCTTGCCGGTTGATGCTCCCGATGGGACGATTGCGCTGCCGTAATCGCCGCTCTCAAGGTGTATTTCCACTTCCACAGTGGGATTTCCGCGGCTATCGAGAACTTCGCGTGCATGCACGTGTTCAATCAGACTGGACATCGCTTTTCACTTTCCTTTGAAAATTGGTGTAAACGTTGCAAATAAAGATGGTTATATCACATCACGGTCAATTAATCAAGTTGAGTGCTCACCTTTCTGGCTTCGGTATTACGGCTGACATGACCTTCGCGGCGGCCTCACGCATCGCCTCGGCTGCCGGCGAATCGGGAGTCGCTACGATCGTGGGGGTTCCACTGTCGCCGTGTACGCCGATTTGTGGCTCGATCGGGATATTTGCGATCACCTCGACATTGTAATCGTCGACCACCTGCTTAATGCCGCCGCGAGGGAACAGTTCGTGTTTCTCACCGCATTCGGGGCAGACAAAGATGCTCATGTTCTCTACAAGCCCGATTACCGGAACCTCCAGCCTGCGGAACATCTCGATCCCCCTGGATGCGTCAAGCGCAGCGATCTGCTGAGGCGTGGTCACGATCACAGCCCCGTCGAGCGGGACGGTCTGCACCAGAGTGAGCTGCGAGTCGCCGGTGCCGGGCGGAAGGTCGACGACCATAATGTCCAGTGCTCCCCACAGCACCTGGCGCAGAAGCTGCTTGACCATGTTGGCGACCATCGGCCCGCGCCAGATCACGGGGGCGCTTTTTTCCTCCATCAGGAAAGCCACGCTCATCATTTTCACACCGTGACGCTCGAGCGGGATGATTTTATCGCCCAACACGTTCATCTGCTCGCCGACGGGAACACCCATCATCATGGCAACACTTGGGCCATAGATGTCGGCATCGAGCAGGCCGACGCTCAGTCCTTCACCAACCAAAGCCGCCGCGAGGTTAACCGCAACGGTGGACTTGCCGACACCGCCCTTGCCGCTGGCCACGGCCACGATCTTTTTCACTCCAGGTATGGGAGCGCGGTCCGCCCAGGGGTCCTTGCCGTGCGCCTGTTGCTTTTCGGGTTGCTCGACAATATTTACCGTGACCGTCGAAATACCATCGACGGCTTGTGCGGCTTCCTCGGCGTCTTTCTTCAGCTGATCCTTGAACTTACATTTGTGCGCTTTCAAATTGAGATCGAACGTGACGGCGTCGCCTTCCACGCGCAGATTTTTAATATAGCCCATGCTGACGAGGTCACCTTCCTTCTCGGGATGGGGAACCTTCCTGAGGGCCTCGATCACTAACCGTTGCTTTTCCTTATCTGTCACTTTCAATTCCCTCCGTAATCCAAGAGACTAATTTCAGAGGTGCGGTAATGCAAGGCCATGTTGGCGCACCTTGACTGAGGAAGCTATAATATTCATATATTAATTCTTCCCGGGAGTTTCGCATGCGGCTTGCTCTTGCTTCATTCATGGCTACATTGCTGTTGCTCGCGATTGCCTGCGGGCAGTCGGAGACATGGAGCGAGGCTCTGAAGCAAACTGCACCCCCGAATCCAGAGCGCAGCGAGATATCGGCGCCTGGGAGAGTGTCCGCTCGGAACCAGCCTGAATCCACTACGCGCGTAACGCCGGATACAACGCGCTCAGCAGCGGAGAGCAAGTCAGGCGCAAGAAGCGAGACCGGCGAGACGACAGATAGCGACGCCACGCTGATGGTTCTTCTGCAGGGGCAGCGGGACTGTTTTGCCGGCGCCGTGAGGTGCTACATCGACGGCCGCTATGTCGGGCAGGTAGGCGAAGACGGCCGGTTGCAGGTCGCGGTCAGGTCCGGCAACCGGTATCTGGAAGTGTGGGACAGCAGGGGTCGTTGGGAGGCGAGATTCGCCGTGGAACGGGGCGGCACCGCCACGATCAACGTGCGTTGCGAAGAGCGCAGGGGAGAGGGGGAGTACTGAGGCGATGACTCACTCCTTCTAACCGGCGAACTGAGTATCTACTAATTGTTTTGACAATCCCTCTTTTTCCGCTCTAATATGTGCCAATAACAACCCGGGGATTACCAGGAGGAGAGAAATATGCGTAAGCTCATTTGCACGGTCATAGGTGGCCTGGCCGTTATTTTAGCTGCCTCATGCGGAGGCGGGGGTGGCGGCAGCCCGGCGCAGGTGGCCGCTCTATTACCGGCTGGTGACTACATCGGGATTTTCGGCTTCCATCCGGCGCAGATTTACAATTCGGGCATCTTCAAGAGATTCACTGAGGAAACCGAGGTCGCTCAGGCCCAGATGATGAAGGATCAGTTCGACAATGCCGCCAAAGAGATGGGGCTCAAGCCGGAGGACATCGGCGGCATGACGATGTTCATGTCCGCCGACATGCAGGACTTCCTCGGCGTGCTGGATGCTGCGGTTACCGTCGAAGAGCTGGTGGAAGCCGAGAAGGAGAAAACCGGGGCGGAATTCGAGGAGACGGATAAGGACGGCACCAAGATCTGGACCAGAGAGGGCTCCGATTGGAACCTGATGGAATACTCCGGCGTCAAGTTGATGGGTTCAATGAACTGCTTCGATGCAATCTTCGCTGCCGAGAATAAGCTTAACGACGACGAGAAATATAAGCAGGCGAACGGCCTTATTGATGCGGGCGCAAGCATATACGGCGTTTATTGGGGCGATCTCTCGATGGTTGCCAGCATGGCCGGCTCGATGCTTGCCCAGATGGATGGCGGCTCCGAGGCGGCCGAGACGCTGCAGATGATTGAGGCGGCCGGCGGTTCGATCTTTCTCAGAGACGACCTCGAGGTGAAAATCAAGATTGCGTTTGGCGAAGGCGCCGACGTCACCAAGCTCGCCGATTTCTTCAACGCCCAGAAAACGGCTCTGGCGGCAATGGGTGCAGGAACTGTGGGGATGATGACACCGGGCCCAGCGCCTGATCCTGAGAAAGTAGTGGAATTGGCGGAGAAGTTCAACTTTGCTGCAAGTGGCAACATCCTTGAAATCGGCATAAAGCTTACTTACGACGACATCATGAGCATGATGCCCAAGCCGATGGAAGAGCCTGTAATGGAAGAGGAAACCGAGGATAGTGAAGAGGAGTATTAAGAAATAGAGAAAGTTGGGATTTCTAGAAATCCAGCGAAGAAGGAGAGGAAGCCCGCGCGAGCGGGCTTCTTTTTATCCGGCGATCACTTTCAGCCAGCGGCGCTTGCCGACTTTGATCACAATCTCCTCTCCCGGCTTGAGATTGAGCTGAAGTTCCTCATCACTCACTTTATCGCTGTCGATTGAGACAGCACCCTGGCGCACCATCCTCCGGCCCTCGCCCTTGCTGGCGACCAGGCCGTTGTCGCTCAGAAGCTGAATAAGCCAGAGTTCCTCACCGGCTTTGATCGCGGTTTCGGGGATGTCGTCGGGCACCTGACGCTTGCTGAAGGTACTGGAGAAGGCCTCCTCGGCCTCTTTCGCGGCGGCAGCACCGTGGTAGTCGCTGATGATCAACTTCGCCAGCCTGATCTTGGCCTGCATCGGATTGAATTCGCCCATCGCCGCTTCGCGCCGCATCCCTTCGATCTCGTCCATCGCTAGGTCGGTCAGCAGTTCGTAATAGCGCCACATCATCTCGTCGCTGATACTCATCAGCTTGCCGAACATCTCACCTGGTGCCTCGTTGATGCCGACATAATTTCCGTAGCTCTTGCTCATCTTCTCGACGCCGTCGAGGCCTTCCAGCAACGGCACCGTCAGCACAATCTGCGGCTTGAGGTCGTATTCACGCATGATGTCGCGCCCGACCAGCAGATTGAACTTCTGGTCGGTGCCTCCCATCTCCACGTCGCATTCGAGCGCTACCGAGTCGTAAGCCTGGGCCAGCGGATAGAGAATCTCGTGCATAAAGATCGGCAAGTTGTTCTTGAGGCGGTTTTCGAAATCATCGCGTTCGAGCATGCGGGCGACCGTGTAGCGCGCGGCCAGTTTGATGAAACCCTCCGAGCCGAGCTCGCCGAGCCAGCGGGAGTTGAAGTCGACAATGGTTCGCTCCGGCAGCAATATCTTGAACACCTGCTCCTTGTACGTCTCGGCGTTGGCCTCGAGTTCCTCGCGGCTCATCGACGGGCGCAGTTTGTTGCGTCCGCTGGGATCGCCGATCATGCCGGTGAAGTCGCCGATCAGGAAAACGACATCATGTCCGAGGTCCTGGAAGTGGCGCATCTTGCGCAGGATGACCGTGTGGCCGAGGTGGAGGTCGGGTGCCGTGGGATCGAAGCCGACTTTTACCTTCAGACGGCGATTTTCCTTGTGCGCCTCGATCAGGCGCTCCTTTAGGTCATCGCGCGTGATCAGGTCGACGGAACCGCGCTCCAGGTAATCGAGCTGCTCTTCGAGCGTCAAATCATCGGGATTCATCAATCACTCCTAGTCAACAGGCGCTTATGCTAGCGAATGCGGACAAATGCCGCAAGGCGGGAAGCGGCTTCCGGTAAAGTTATTTTGGAATCGTGTTGCGAACCAGATCGAGTTCATCAAGCAGAATAGCCGGATCGTGCTCAGTGGATTAGGTACGCGCACGGCGTGATGATTTCTTGCTTTCTCTGCTCAGGAGTTCTTCTTTACGATCTGCTCCCCAGCGGTAACCGCCGATGGCGCCGTCCTTGCGCACGACGCGGTGGCACGGCACGACGATGGCGACCGGGTTGCCGGCGCAAGCGTTGGCTACAGCGCGAACAGCCCTGGGCCGCCCGATAGCCGCAGCAACATCTGAATAGGAACGGATTTCCCCAAAAGGTATTGAGCGGAGTTCTTCCCACACTCTGCGCTGGAAGGCGGTAGCCCTGACATCCGAGGGAAGCTCGACGCTGGGAGTGCGCCCGTCAATTCTCGCGACGACTTCCTCTACCCAGGCTTTGAGTCCGTAGTCGTCACGCTCGATGTCCGCTGAGTGAAACTCCTGCTGCAGAGCAGCGATAATCTCTTCATCGGGTTCTCCCAACCGTATGCGGCAGATTCCTTTTTTTGTGGCCGCCATCAGCAACCGACCCAGGGAGGAGTCGACTATTGTAAATTTGATTTTTCTGCGGACGCCGCCGCGCCGGTATTGGTCCGGGGTCATACCCAACTTCTCGGACGACTTCTCGTAAACACGGCTGCTCGAGCCGTACCCGGCACCGTAGATCGCGTCGGCGACGTTTCTGCCGTTGCGCAGTTCCTTTTTAAGGCTCTCTACACGACGCGCGTCGGCATATTGACGCGGGGTTATACCTAACAACTTCTTGAAGACTCGCAGGAGGTGGTAGCGGCTTACGTTGAGTTGTTCTTCAAGGATCTGCAGTGACGGTATTCCATCGACGTCGGCATCGATCAGCTCACATGCCTTGAGCACAATCATCGCGCCGTCTGAGACAGCACCAGGGTTGTCGGGACGGCAGCGCTTGCATGCCCTGAAGCCCGCAGCCTTGGCCTCACCGGCAGTCCTGTACAAGACAACATTTTCACGCTTCGGTCGTTTTGCAGGACAGGAAGGCCGGCAAAACACTCCGGTTGTTCTGACGGCTACGAAAACCAACCCGTCGAATTCGCCGTCGCGCTCTACAAATGCCCGCCAATAGCTCTCTTGTTCCAAGTTACCTACTCCTCATCGTTTCAGAACAAGGATATCGGCGGGTGAGTAACTAATCTATCCGATTATTGCGGTCGAACCCGATTCGTTGGTCACCCCGCTTCGATGCCTGATTCGCTCGGCTCCACCTGTGGGAGCGAACCTTCCGCGGAAACGCCGAACCAACCCTTTGTCCTCAGGCAAATCCTGACCAGCATCAGCATCACCGGCACCTCGATCAGCACGCCGACAACGGTCGCAAGCGCCGCGCCCGAAGACAACCCGAAAAGCATAGTCGCAGTTGCAATGGCGACTTCGAAATGGTTGCTGGCGCCGATCATCGCCGAGGGTGCGGCGTCAACATAGGGCAGTTTTATCAGCTTCGCTAGGCCGTAGGTAATAGCGAAGATCAGCAGTGTCTGGATGAACAGGGGGATGACGATCCACAGTATCGTCAGCGGGTTGGCGAGGATCACATCTCCCTTGAAGGAAAACAGCAGCACAAGCGTGACCAGCAGGGCGGTGATCGTCACCGGCGTGAGCAGCGGCAGGAACCTCCCGTTGAACCACTCCTCGCCAAGAATTCCGATGATCAGCTTTCGCGTCAGGTAGCCTGCCACCAATGGTAAAGCTACATAGACGCCGATCGATAGAAGTAGTGCCTGCCAGGGCACCGGCAGCTGACCTACGCCGAGCAGAAATCCACCTAGCGGGCCGTAGAGGAGAAGCATTGTGAGCGAGTTGATCGCCACCATCACCAGCGTATGGGCGTCGTTGCCGCGCGCCAGGAATCCCCACACCAGCACCATCGCCGTACAGGGTGCGATGCCGAGAAGGATGCAGCCGGCGAGATAGCTGCGCCATAGCGGCACCTCGAGCATCTTGACGCCGTCCACCATCACGACTGTACCGGAGCCGTACTGCGCACCGACTTCGAGATCGATTCCGAGCGGCATCTTAACGTGGTCGACCGCATCGGGACCGATGAACCCCAGGAACAGCACCCCGAGGAACAGAAGGCTAATGGCGTACATCGTGAAAGGTTTGATCGCCCAGTTGACGAATAGCGTCAGCCCCACCGGCTTGATGTTCCTGCCCGCCCGGACCACCTTGGCGAAATCGATCTTCACCATGATCGGATACATCATGAAGAAGAGGCAGACGGCGATCGGGATGGAGACAACCGGCGCGCCGTCGACATTGATCGACAGGCTGTCGAGATATCTCGCCACTCCCGGCGCTACGCTGCCCAGGGCGATGCCCGCGACGATGCAGAGCGCGACCCAGAGGGTGAGGTAGCGTTCGAAAAAGCTTAAGCCCTTGGGCTCCTTTGTATTGCAGGCTTCGGTTTGCATCGAGCCCCCCTTGTTAACAAACGGATATTTTGCCGTGAACCTGTCTGCCTGAGTTATTAAATTCTCAGCCGCAGCATCCGCGTTGCGGCTTGCGGGCCGTGACGTAGAGGCTGGTGACGTAATCGCCGAGTTTCGTCCCCTCTGGAAGTTTGGAAATGATCTCGCGGTAGAGCGGATCGCTCCATTCATCCATCTGGTCGATGTACTCGGTTTTGGATTCCAGGTTGACGTCGGTCAAACCCACCTGCCTGACCATTCTGTCTGTGTCTTCAATCTGCACCGCCCCTGCTACACAGCTCACCAGTGCCTCCACTGAATCGAGAACTGCCTGCGGCAGCGGCTGGTGCAGCGCGAGGTCTGAGACTGCAACACGGCCGCCCGGCTTGAGCACGCGCGCAACCTCGTTCCACACCTGCTGTTTCTCAGGCGAAAGATTGATCACGCAGTTTGAGATAACCACGTCGACGCTGTTGTCGGCAACCGGCAGGTGCTCGATCTCGCCCAGCCTAAACTCGACGTTATCCAGACCGGTGCGTTCTTTGTATGCAACGGCGTTCCCACGTGCCTTTTCAATCATCTCGGACGTCATGTCCGCGCCGATCGCCTTGCCGGTCGGCCCGACTTTCTCAGCAGCGATGAACACATCAAATCCTCCGCCGCTCCCCAGGTCGAGCACCACTTCCCCAGGCTTAAGCGATGCAACGGCTGTAGGGTTACCGCAGGAGAGCCCCATGTTCGCGCCGTCGGGCAGGGAGGCAAGTTCGTCTGTGGAGTAGCCGACGGAGACAGCCAACTCTTGCGAAGATTGGCATCCGCAGCCACAGCATGATTCCTTTTCGCGCTTGGCGATTTGGGCGTACCCCTTGCGGACTGCACTGCGAGTTTCTTCCTTGCGTTCTTCAGTTTGACTCATCTTCTCACCCCAGATTATTTGGAAGCCCTTCGACGAAGGCGCGTATCTCGTCGCGCACGCGCCTGTAGTGTTCCAGCGCTTCTGATTCAGTTTTTGCGTCGGCGGCAAGCCTTGGCGGGTCCTCGAAGCTTTGATGTACGACCGTTGCCCTGCCCGGAAAGATGGGACAACTCTCGCGGGCGTTGTCGCAGACTGTGATTACAAAATCGAAGTCGACATCGAGTACTTTGTCGACGGTTTTGGATTTGTGAGTGGAGATATCGACGCCCGCCTCTTCCATCACACGCACAGCGAGCGGATTCAGCCCGTGGCTCTCGGTGCCGGCGGAGTAAGGCTCAATGAGACCGGCCTTGAGGTGGCGCGCCCAGCCTTCCGCCATCTGGCTGCGGCAGGAGTTGCCGGTGCAAAGAAACAGGATTTTCATTTTTCCTCGATCAGACGACATATAATTTCCGGGTCCGTATTGAGGATTTCCTCGAGCCGGGCTTTATCCTGCTCGATCTGCTTGAGCCCTTCGAGCTGTTCCATGGCCCATCTCAGCGCAGAGCTTGCCTCCGTCAGGGTGTCTTGGTCAGCAAGTCGGTAGTAAACCCACCGCCCCTGCTTGCGGCTTTCAACCAGGCCGGCGTTCTTCAGAATCGAGGCGTGCTTGGAAACCGTCGAAGGGGCCAGGTCGAGCAGGGCGATGAGCTGGCATACGCAGAGTTCCCCGCTTCGCAGGGCGGCTAGTATGCGAATCCGATTTTCGTCGGCCAACGCCTTCGTTACCGCCATCAATTGCCGCACGTGTCACTCCTATATTTCGCCATATAACGAAATATAGTGTCAAGAAGAGGGGCTGTCAAGCGATTCTGGAGGCAGTGACTTGGAAGCTTACTTGTCCTGGATGAAGACTTTGCGTCCCTCGACGCGAAGACGATCGGCACAGAAGAGTTTCACCGCTTCAGGGTAAATTTGGTGCTCGATCTTTAGGATGCGCTCCGAAAGCGAATCGTCGGAGTCGTCGTCGCGGACTTCGACAGCGCGCTGGATGATGATCGGGCCGTGGTCGAGCTTTTCATCGACGAAGTGGACAGTGGCGCCACTGATTTTGACCCCATGATCGACGGCCTGCTTCTGGCCGTGCAACCCGGGGAAGGAGGGCAGGAGGGCGGGATGGATGTTCATGATCCGATTGCGGAAGCTGGAGACGAACCAGGAGCTGAGCAGGCGCATGAATCCGGCGAGGCAGACAAGGTTGACTTCACGCTTTTCCAGCTTCTCGACGACGGCGCGGTCGAACGATTCACGGTCGGGAAATTCGCGGTGCGACACGGCGAGTGCCTCGGCGCCACGCGCGGCGGCTTTCTGCAAACCCTCCGCGTTGGCCTTGTTGCTGATCACTACGACGACATCACCGTTGATTTCGCCGCGTTCGCAGGCGTCGAGAATGCTCATCATGTTCGAGCCGCGGCCGCTGATCAGCACCCCTATCTTTTTTCTAGCGGGCATAAATGACCTCCCTGTCCGCGCCGTCGGCCTCGATGATCTCACCGATCAGATAATATCCCTTCTCCCCGAAGTGAGCGGCCAACTTGTCGATAACGTCGGAGTTCGCGACCGCAATCATGCCGATGCCGTTGTTGAAGACGCGCAGCATTTCGTCCTCGGTAACATTGCCCGCCCTGCGTATTAATTTGAAAACCGGGGGCACCGGCCAACTCCACGGCTTGATTTTGGCATTGCAGCCGCCGGGAAGCACCCGCGGCAGGTTGTCGGTGATCCCGCCGCCTGTGATGTGCGCCAACGCCTTGACCCAGCCCCGGTCGATCGGTTCGCGAAGCCGTGGTGCGTAGCTGATATGCGGTTCCAACAGCTCGTCGCCGACGGTGCGGCCCAGGTCGGTGACGTAGTCGTCTACTCCGAGACCCAGAACATCGAAGAAAACCTTTCGTGCCAGACTGTAACCATTGGTATGCAGACCGCTGCTGGGCAGTCCGATCAGGAGATCGCCGGGCTTGACGGTTTCGCCGGTGAGTACGCGATCCTCTTCAACGATACCGACTATTGTGCCCGCGAGGTCGTATTCGTCCGGGCTGTAGAAATCCGGCATCTCGGCCGTTTCACCGCCGATCAGGGCGCAGCCGTTTTCAGCGCAGGCTTTGGAGAGACCCTCGACAATGGACACGACAACATCAGGTTCGAGCTCGCCGGTGGCGATGTAGTCGAGGAAAAAGAGCGGGCGGGCGCCGGTGGTCAGGATGTCGTTGACGCAATGGTTCACCAAGTCGATTCCGACGGTGTTGTGCCTGCCGGTCAAGAATGCGACCTTCAGTTTGGTACCTACGCCGTCGGCGCTGGATACCAGCACGGGTTTGCGCATCCCCTCAGGCATACGGAACAGACCGCCGAAGCCGCCCAGCTCGGTCAGGACTCCGTCGGTGAAGGTCGAACGGACCATATCCGCCATCCTTCGTTTGGCGGCAGCGGCGGCGTCGATATCCACGCCCGCATCCCGGTAGCTGAGATGTTTGGGTTTCTCGTCCTTCATTGAATCCCCCGGCGAAGTCTGGGCATTCTACGCTGAGGCGGAGTTTGGAGTAAACTGTTGATGCTTTCACAGGCAAGAGTTGAACCAGGGAACGCAGCATGACGAACCCCGGCGATCGATTCAGCGACGACGCAATTTTCAACGGCGGAATCAACGTGCACCAGCGGCGCGAAGGCTACCGGTTCAGCGTTGATGCGCTTCTGCTGGCCTGGTTTGCATCCGACATTCCCGGCGAAAGGGCGTTGGAGCTGGGGACAGGCTGCGGCGTGGCCTCACTCGCCCTGGCGTTCAAACGCCCGGAACTGCTCATCGATGCTGTCGAGATCCAGGACTCGCTTTTCGAACTGGCCGCGCACAATATCGAGATCAACGATATCAATAATATCAAACTGTCGCATCTCGATCTGCGTGAGATTGCCGGGGACCGATGGGAACGTCGATACGACCTCGTCTTCAGCAATCCACCCTTTCGCGCAGTAGGGCGAGGACGGCTGAATCCGGAGCCGGAGAAGGCCCGCGCCCGTCATGAATTGCTGGTTACTCTGAACGATGTTGTCGCCTGCGCAGCGAGGACTCTGAAGCCTGGCGGTGCCGCGGCTTTCGTATTGCTGCCCGAGAGAGAAGCGGAGCTGGAAAAAACCGCCGCCCGCAATCGTTTCGGAATCGTTCACAAATGCCGCGTTAAGCCCTTTGCAGATCGGCCTGCGAATATATTGCTCACGCTTCTTATGCCCGGCGCCCACAAACAGGCTGCGGAGACCGAGCTGGTGATCTATGAAACGACGGGGGAGTACGCGCGTCAGGCACGGGCGATAATCGACGGCGAATGGATGGTTATTCGCCACCCGCTTGGGGAGCTTTTCGATTAATCGCTTCGAATCAGAATGAGTAGCTGAAGCCCAGCCTGATGGAACGTGGCCGAATACGGGCCAGCGCTTCACCAAAACGGAGGCCGTCGAGCTCTAGGCGCTCGGTGACTGCGCCGTAATTCATCAGATTAAAGACGTCGAGCATCAGCCTTAAGCTCGAGCCGTCGACCGTCAGCGCTTTTTCCGCCCGGAGGTCAACTGTGAACCGGTCGTCATGCAAATAGACTGTTCCCCGTGGATCAGCGAACACCGTTTCGGTGTAGGCGTGTGGGTCCGACTCGGCCGGGATAGTCAGGAGACGGTTGTATGGCGCACCCGAAAGATAACCGATTACGGCACCGAAATTTAATTCGAACGGGAGGTTTCCGTAGAGAAGAACCTTTAGATCGTGACGGTGGTCGGTGGAAAGATATCCGTTATTGTTGATTGAAGTATTGGGTGAGTTGAGGACCGACGAGAAGGAAGAGCTCTCCGCCATCGTCGTGTCGATATTTCCCTTCGTTGTCGACCAGAGATAGTGAATTTGTGCATTCAAAAATGTCGAAGGCTTGGATCTCAGGACGAAGCCCAATCCGAGGTAATCGCGTTTAAGTTCCTTGTTGTTGGTCCAGTAGAGGTCCGGCGAATAACCACCATTTACCCCGGGATTGCGGACGAAATATGAATATATTCCACCGATGCTGTCGATTCCGGATGCAGTCGTATAGTGATCCCATAGGTTGGTTTCCAGGTCCTCAAGCAAATCGTTCGTGTTACGGAAGACGACGTTGAATTCAGCGGATGTATGCAAGTCAATCTCGTATTCCATCGCCATGTGGTATTCGTCAGTCAGGGGAGCTTCGGTCTCAAGGTCTGTTTCGTTCCAGTCCTCGCTGTAGCCGTACCTGGTGGCGGAGTCGAAAATTGTGGGCGTTCTGAAGGTTTCGAAGTTGCTGTAGCCGAGGGCCTTCAGCGTGGCTGCGTTGAAAAGTCGGGCGGTGTAGTAAGGATCCGATGGGGCGCGTGTTGTGACTGCGGCCTGATGGTAGCGGGCATAGCCGGCGCGCAGCACCATCTTGCCATTGCCTGCAGGGTCCCAGCTTATCCCGATTCGTGGGCTGATTTCGTCCCAGTCCAGGATTCGCGTCCCGCTGTTATCGATCGCCGGTCCGTCATAGCGAACGCCGAAATGGAGTGCGAGGCTGGGGAAAGGCGACCAGCTGTCGCGCGCGAAGACGCTGAACCGGGTGATCGAGTTTTGACTTGAGATCGGTCCCGGCAGGTCGTCCATCGTGCGATAGAGCTCGATATACAGCTCTCTTTCATTTTCCCACTCAGGGCGGTTGATGAAAACCGACCTGTTTTCCCCCGTTGTGTCCCAGACCACGTTGTGGACGCTATGCTCAAATTCCAGTCCGAGCGATATCTCGTGCCTTCCCGCCAGTTCGTCGAGGTAGTAATCGAATCCGCCCTCAAGCAACCAGCGGTCGCTTTCGCTGTAATTCCATTCTGTCTCTGGTGAACCCTGGTAAACAACAAAGTCCACCGGGTCGTATCTCGAACGGTACGTGGTGTCGCCTGAGGCCGGTAGAAAGTCGTTGTTTAGCCAAAGCCGCTCGGCGTCCAGATGCAACCTAACCGTTTCCGACAACCTGTAATCGACGCCGAAGGAGAGGATGTTGGTGTCGCTGGTCTGATCCCAATTAACACGGTCGGGATCGCTCTCCAGGATCGTCCAAAGAGCGGTGTCCGGCGAATAGTAGTTGTCGCTCGTGCCGCCGCTTCGAAGATAGGCAGCGCGCAGATCGGTGCGCTCGTTGAATCTGAATGTCGTCTTTGCCTGCAGCATGTGCCTGGAGCTTTCTTCGGGAGAAAGCCGCGTGGGCGAATCTGATATTCGGCTCCTGAGATAATTGATTCCACCGTAGAACCAACTCCTGCCGCCGAATGACGGCCCGCCGATGCTGAAGCCTGGCATCACCATGTAATCATCAGGCTTTTGAGTGCCCGGATAGTTGTTGCCGTTCAGACTGCTTGTATTGAAATAGAGGCTCGCCTCGCCCGACAGGTTTCGATTGCCGGTGATGGTGGAGATTTCCACCTCTCCGCCGATTGCCGGCTTTGATCTGGAATCCAACAAGGCGGAGATCAGCTCAACTCCGGTTACCATGTCGAGGACCGGCTCTACGGCGAGAGTGCCCTGGTGAGGGTTGGTGAGGTCGATACCGTCGACGTGCCATGCGTTGTCCCTCGGGGTTCCGCCGCAGATCGCCGGCCACCCCTCGATTTCGACCGCACCCGGGAAGAGTAGGAGCGCGGCCGTGGTACTCCTTCGCAGCGGAAGCCGCTCGAGCATTTCGTCTGGGAGAGAGTCCTTTAAACCGTGCTTCGCAAGATCTATCAAAGGAGCCGGGCGTCTGGGGATATTGATTGTTTCCTCCCCCTCAACTTGCAGGACGATCATCAACCGGACAACTTCGTCGACCTTCAGATAGACATTTTCGAGGACCTGTCGGTTGAAATCTTCGTGGATGATTTCGATCGTATAGGCGCCTGGCGGCAGCCCCGGAATCCTGAACCGGCCTTCACCATCGGTGATGGTTGATACCCTGCTGCCGAGCAGCTCGGTGTTATTCACTGTAACGCGCGCGGCGGGAATCGGCTCTGTCTCACTGTCGACGACCTGACCGGCGATCACTCCTGTTTGGGTAACCTGGGCGAATATAATCCCCCCTGTCAGCAACAATGTCGCGGCGGCCAGCAATGCGGCTGTCAAGGGCTTCCTCAACGTTTCACCTTATCTCGCAGACTATCGAATTATAGGCATAGAAGTAATTTACGCAATTTGTTTAGAATGAGTACCGGATACCCCAGCGGATGGTTCTCGGAGCTCTCCGGCTGACGGGCAAACCGAATCCGGAGTCGCTTGTGGTGTATGCTGTGGGTGTTTCGTCATCGGTCAGGTTAAATACATCAAACAGGAGCGAGACTGTTCCGAGGGGCAGGGATACTGTCTTTTCGATTCTCAAGTCCACGTTGGTGTAACCCTCGGCCCGATACGATGTTCCGCGCCGAGCCGAGCGGATTTCGTATAGTCCGTTGTCGGGATTCAGCAACATTCGGTCCAACGGGATTCCACTCGCCATTTGCAGCACAAGCGAGACGTATATGGCCTTGGGGGCGGCGTACACTGCGGCCAGGCGGTATTCGTAGCGCCGGTCGGAGGAGATGTAGCCTTCGGAGTTTGTGCGCTCGTTGGGGGTATCATAAGCGGCACTCGAACCGCTGCTTTCTGCGGCGTCGTTGTCGATGTTCCCCTCGGTCTTCGACCAAGTGAATGCGCTGAAGAACTTCAGGCCTGGATTCAATTCGGATCTTAGGGCAATCTCGAATCCTTTGTATTTTCGGAACAAGCCGTCGACATTGTTAAGATAGAAAAACGGATTGCGTGTGCCGTCCAGGCCGGGTTGCTGGATAAAATAGATGTACTCGTTGCCGAAGATGTCCTCTGCATCATCCTCTGTGTAGTTGGGCCAGAGGTTCTGCTCGATGTCCTCGAGAATGCGTTTCTGTTCGCGATGAACGTACGAAAGAGACAGAACCGATGCCCCCGGCAGCTCTCTTTCGATGCCCAAAATCCATTCGTCCCAGTAAGGCGCGCCGGTGTCGGAATCGACCGTTCCGGGGATGTAGCCGATTGTCTCTGTCCGGTTCAGCGGCGAGGTCGTCCACGAGCCTGTCGCCGCGTCGTAGAACTCCGTGACCAGCTGATATGGTGTGCCGGGAATGTGCACACCCAAAAGGGGACCGTTGTGTCGCGAAAAACCCGCGCGCAGGAGTGTCAGGCCGTCAGCGAACGGGGCGTAGGCAATGCCGAAATGTGGTGCCAGTGAACTCCACGTGTAAACATCGGCGATGTCGTTTCGGCCCGTGCGGCGTTCAAGCCGAGCCCCAAGCTCAACTGTCAGGCGGTCGGCAGGCGTCCATGTATCCTGGATGTAAACACAGTAATCACGCAGTTCGCGGTTGTCTTCGTAATCCAGGTTGCCGTTCTGGTTGAATGAAAGCCGTCGGAAAGGCAATCCGGCGGGCTTATAGAATTCGGTCAGGTAGCCGCCATTAAATCCGCTCGAGATGCTTATATCGGTCCAATCGAGTTCCACACCGCCGAGCAACTCATGAAGGCCCCCGGCGTCCAACGACAAAGCATAGCTGCCGGACAGCGAGATTCGTTTCGAGCCGTCCTCTCGCCAATATGGTTGGAACGAGCCCTCATATAGCCTGAATCCGCCTTCAGGATAGGGATCGATTACCGTCGGAATAGATCGATCTCCGGAAGAGGGTTCCGTTGTTTGGTTTCTCGCGAAATAAGTGAGTTTAGCGCGAGCGATCGAGTCGGGCGAGAACCTTCTCGCAGCCTCGATTCGTACTGCATTGCCCGACTCCTGTAAGTCGGCTGTGACAAGATCACGGTTCGTTTCGGATATCTCGAATATCTCGGTATCAGGAGAATGGAATCTGTTGCTGTCCTGGAATGAACCGAGATATGTGACGCCTATGTTCCAGTTACCGCCGGCCGACCAGTCGAGTTTTCCGATCGTTTCCGGGCCCCTCAGTTCTAACGGCGTGAAACGGCTGGGGGTGTCCTTGAGTTCTGCATGCCGGTAAGAAACCGCTCCATAGAACCAAACACTCTCATCGATCATCGGTCCGCCGATGCCGAACGAAGGCGCGTATTCCCTTGTCTCCTTGTCTTCCCTGATGTCATCGATTTTTAGAAAGGAACTATTAGAAATGAAGATATTCGCCTCGCCGCGATACGATGCGCCGCCGCGCCGGGCGACGAGGTTGACCGCCGAGCCCTCCGCTGCGTGTGTATCCGCGGATGCATTACCCAGCACTACCTCAGTGCCGGCTATGGAGTCGAACGGGACTTCAATAAAAGCAATGCCGCCGTACGGATCGGTGATGTCGATCCCGTCGATTGAGTAGCGTAAGCCGCGTACCGTCCCGCCGTGGAGATTGAACAAATCCCTTCCGGCGGCACCCGGGATCAAGCGCAGTGGATCGGCAACGCTGCGATGTAAGGGAAGCGATTTGAGAAAATCGCCGTCGAACCGGAAAACCTGCCCAGCTTCTCCGGTTTCGAGCTGGCTGAGGGCCGTTTGCTGAGTCATGCCGGTCAGCCGGAGATCCACAAATAGGCGCTGGCCCGGCTTGATCTCCAGTGACAGGTCGAGCCGCCCGTGTTGATCGTGATTCACTGAAAGGCGGTATGTTGAGGGATCGACAGCAGAGATAATAAAACGGCCGCCGCCGTCGGTTTCAGTGCTGAGGAGGCTTGAAGGCCGGTCGACGGATCTCAGGATTATCTCGGCTCCGGGCACTGGAATACCGGCGCCGTTCCTCACCGTTCCGGTCACGGTGCCTTCGATCGTCAAAGCGAGCACCGGTGCGCAGGAAATAAGCAACAGGACTAGCGCCGTGTGTACCGGTCTCAAATCTCTCAAGGGATTCTCCTGGTTCAGCGCAGATTATAACCGCTACTTTCTTTTACGGAAAACCGGACTCGTGCAACCGCTCACCGGTTTCTCCGACATCATCTATAGCGGAGTTTTCGCAACGCGGAGAACGAAGCATTGAGTGTAAGTTCGAAGCCCTCGAGGTCCGCCTGGGCGACCACGAAATTGTCCCTGTACCAGAGGTCGATGTAAGGCAGATCCTCCGCCAGCGTTTGCTGCAGCCGCGCCAGGATTTGCCAGCGGTGTTCCATATCCAGCTCGGCTTCGGCTTGTTCGATCAGCGAATCAACTTCGGGATTGCTGTAACGGCCGCGATTGAAACTGCCGCGTTTCCGGCGAGCTGCCTGAGCCACCGTGCCGGGGACATCGGGGACGCTCGTGCTGTGGAAAGCGGCGCCGAAAAAGTCAGGATTGGCGATGCCCACCCAGCGGAGTTGGTAGAGGGCGAAGTTGCCGGCGACTACATCGGCATAGAAGGTCTGGAACTCGAGCGAGCGCACATCCAGATCAATGCCGATATCGGCCAATTGCCGCTTGAAGATCGTCGCCAGGTCGCGTCCTCCGCGATTGGTCGAACACTTGTAGATAATCGTGAATCGCGGCCTCGGCCCGTCGCCGTCCTGATCGGGAAAGCCGGCCGCGTCGAGGAGCTTCTTCGCGGTCTCCGGATCGTATTTGCAGCTGATGAATTCCGGATTCCCTTCCCATAACTGTGGCAAGAGTGGGCTGACTGCAGGCCTGGCCAGGGAATCGAAGTAAGTCGCAATGACCGTCGACCTGTCTATTGCATGCGCTATCGCCTGTCGCACCAGCCTGTTGCCGAGGATCGGATGGCGGTGGTTTATACCGATGTACTCGTAAGGCAGTCCCGGCGCGGTGACGACGTTCAGACCTCTGTCGCGCATCAACGGCACAACGTTCGGCGAGATGTCGTTGATGGTAAGGTCGATGCTGCCATGCATCAGCTCGAGGGCCATAGTAGTTGGGTCGGGGATTACTTTCAGTGTCAGCTTTTCGACACCGGGCGGGCCGAGAAAGAAATCGTCGTTACCGGCGAAGAAGAAGCGCTGCGATCCTTCGCGCCCCACGTAACGGAATGGTCCCGTGCCGATCGGCATGTCGTCCTCGCTGAAGCCTTCCGGTACTATACCCACTGCCGCAAGCGCCGCGGGGAACCACGGTTGCGGCTTGTTGAGCGTGAAGATCACGCTCCCGGGCGATTCTGCCTCGACCGATTCGACGAAATCGAACGCCGCTTTTTTCCGGCTTATGAATTCCGGCGAAAGCAGCGAATTGTAGGTATAGACGACGTCGGCGGAGGTCAGCGGCTTGCCGTCGTGAAAACGGACCCCGGAGCGGAGCTTGAAACGCCAGAGCCAGCGCGGCCCGTCGTCGCCGGCGACTTCCTCGCTTTCCCAACTCTCGGCGAGGGAAGGAACGATCCGGCCGGCTGCATCCTGATCGCTGAGCGGATTGTATATAAGCTGGTGAACGCGGTAAGAGGCAAGCGAGGTCCCGATGCGCGGATCGAGGCTCTCGGCAGCGTCGTCAACGCCGACAATCACCTCGCCCTCAGCCGCCCGGCGTTGGTGGTCGCCTATCCCGGGGCCACAACCGCCGGCGGTCATGAAAATAAGGACAAGCGTGGCAAACAGGGATGGGATGCGGTGGAGATTAGGGCTCGTCTTCATCGAGCGGAACGTTCCAGTAAGCGTAATCGATGAAATTGCGCCACATCGGGTAGGCCGCGCACTTCTTGGCAAAGCGGGAGAAGGGAATCCACAGGGGGCGTTTCGCCTTGCGGACCATCGTCATACTCACCTCCTTGGGCATCCTGTTGCCTTTTCTTTTGTTGCACTCCACGCAGCAGCAGACGACATTCTCCCAGGAGTTTCCTCCCCCGCGGCTGATGGGGACGATGTGGTCAAGAGTGAGTTCCTTTGGATCGAAGTGGTGGCCGCAGTACTGGCAGCGGTTCTGATCGCGGAGAAAGATGTTCTTGCGCGAGAAGCGGACGCGGAAGCGGGGCGGTTTATCGTAATAAACGAGCTGGACCACCCTTGGGATACGGAGGACGAAATTGGGTGTGCGGATTGAATCTCCGTTTGGCGGCAGGTCGCTCCAATCGCTGAAACTATATGTCAGGAAGCCTTCGTCAACGGCCTTGACGTGACCCTTGTAGAAGAGGCTGAATGCGCGGCGTACCGAGGTAACCTGCACCGCCTGAAAGAAGCGGTTGAGTACCAAGACTCCGGAATCTAATGCCGCGGTTGTCATTTCGCACCAATTGGTTCAGAACGTCCAGGCTGCCTCCTCAATTAGCAACTCTTTTTCGTAACGTTGTTCCATCCCCAGGAAGTTGATGATGATCGTGTAAGGTAGATGCACCTTGACCTTTGTAGAACGAACGGAAGCCTCCAGCACGAGATCATCCATGTTGAACTCGTGATCGGGGGATAAGTGCTGGGTGATGGCATTGTCGATATTTTGCTTGAAAACCTTGAGCTCCGATTTCCGGCGATAGCGCGGCGGGGTCCGAAGCCAATTCTGAGAAAATTGCTTTACCTGTCCATCGAGGCTGAACGGCACATTAACCAGGGGGAAATAGGTTGCGGCTGTGTAGACCATGAATAGAATAATCAGAATACCGAAGGCGGTTTTCCCTGTGATAAAGCCACGGTCTTTGCGTGAAGAAATCATCGCCGTCCCGCCCCAAGATATGGTTATAATCCGTGCAAATCCTACCGCATAAGCAGACGTTAGTCAATGCGGTGTCGCTAAGTGTTTGACACGCTTTACCGGCACCGCGTACAATGTTTGCAGACTTGGGGGAGACCCTAAACCTATGACAGAAGCCATGATACAGTTTACCTGTTCTCGCTGCGGGACGATCTATCAGGTCGACGGTTCCCAACTTGGCGAACACGGCAAGATTGCCCGCTGCGTTGTCTGCAACCATCGTTTTGCCGTCCGCTTGGTTAGCGAACCGGCCGAAGCCTTCCCGCCGGAGTCTCTATTGGGTGAAACGATCGCCGCTGAGCCCCATCCTGAAACGCCGTTGTTTGTTGAGATACCCGACGACGCGGCCGATTTGGAGGGGGTCGAAGCAACCGAAATCCGCGATGCTGAGGAGACGGTATCGGCAGCGGAAACGCCTGAAGAAGTCGAGGAGCTGGAGGAAGTTTCAGCGACCGACACACTCAGGCGTGAACGCAGCCCTGTGCAGGACATCGAGATGCCCGATCAGCCTGCACCGCCGGTCGGAGTGATGATGGAAGAAGAAGCTTCCAACACGCGCCGCCGCTGGCGGGATCCCATGCGTCCGGAGAAGAAGAGAGGTGCGATCTTCGGCATTTCAGCCGATGCTGCGCAGCCTTCATCTGGAGTTCTTTATAAAGTCATCATTATCGCTGTGGGTTTGCTCGGCTTTTTAACCTCCCTGCTTAATCTCGGTGCATGGCAATTCGATCCGATATGGTCGCTGACGCTGGTCGCGTTGGGGATTGCAGCGTTCTGGATGCAGAGCCTCTCAGGCCTCCTCGTTGCGGGATTGTTTTGCTTCTTCTATCCCTTGTCCCTCTTTTCCAGGCAGGTGCAAGCAATTGCGGTAGGGGAATTCACGGGGGTAATCCTGATAGCGGCCCAAACCGCCTTCGCCGCTATCATCCTAATCGTCTACGGAATATTGGTAGCCCGTAAGGGGGCGCTTTTTGTGCTGCAGGAGGGCAGCATGCAGAGCATCATTGCCATAATATTCGCCGTGCTGGCTCTGCTACTGTTTTTCTGGGCGCATCTGGATAGCCCTCTGATACCGATGATGAACGATTTATCGCTCGGGGGGCCGTCCTTGGGATCGGCGACCTACTACGCTTCAACGCCTGAATACGGTGTGCCGGTAACTGTTCTCATCCTGGCCTGGGTTTTGTCACTTTCCATTGCCTTCGGATTCTCTGCGCGAGCCGTCCGTAACAGGTTGCTTATGCTGGCCAACGTGGGCCTGGCTCTTGGGTTCCTGGCTCTGTTGCTGCTGTACGCGCCGCTGGTCATCGGCGAAATCCACTTCGCGCTGTTTTAGGTTCGCACGATGCTCCTGGTGATCGACGTCGGTAACACGCATACCGCAATCGGGACTTTTTCCGACAAGGACCTTGTAGCTGATTGGCGCCTGGCTACCGACAGATATCGCACCGCGGACGAGTGGGGCCAGCTTATTCTCAACCTATTGCAGCTGGAGGGTATGCGGCGAGAGGAGATATCCGGGGCTGCGATAGCCTGTGTTGTTCCGCCGCTCGAGGGCGTACTGGAGCGGATGAGCAGGCGCTACTTCAAGCTCGAACCCGTTTTCGTCAATCGCGGCATTGACTCCGGCATCACGGTCATCTATGACCCGCCAAAGGATGTGGGCGCCGACCGCATCGCCAATACCGTGGCAGCGATCGAGAAATATGGTTGCCCGGCGATTATCATCGATTTCGGCACAGCGACAACCTTCGACGCTGTCAGCGAGCGAGGGGAGTATATAGGCGGGGTGATTTGCCCGGGCATCGGGATCTCGGCTACCGCCCTGTTCGAAAAAGCCGCGCGGCTGCCGAGGATCGATATCGTCAAACCGGAGAAGGTAGTCGGTGGAAACACCGTTGGCAGTATGCAGTCGGGACTTTATTACGGATACCTTGAACAGGTGCGAGGCATCACCAAGCGGATGAAGGAAGAGATCAGCGGGGAGAGCAGCATCAAGGTTATTCTGACAGGGGGGCTCGCCAGGGTATTCGCGCCGGAGATGGGGGAGGAGGCGATTCACGATCCCTCGCTGACACTGGAAGGCCTCAGGCTTATCTACGAACGCAATCGCGGGTAAGCGGAGCAGTGGAAGCCGTGGGGAATGTTTCACTCAGCCGGGGACTTTAATCCTGCCAATCATTAGTTGTTACGGGTGTGTTGCTGTCAGGAGGTTAATATCGGGTGCAAGTGCGTTCGGTGATGAACTCATGGCCCCCGGAAGATGTTTCGCGAACCGGAGGAGAAAATCAGGGAATTCGATCCCTTTATACTCTGCACGCGTGGCTCCGCAATTTTGATGCGCAAATCTCGAGGTAGGGCCTGATGCCGAGCACCGGCTTCGGATTGGAGAAAAACCAAAGCTCGTTCTGGACCGAGCCGAGGCTTGACGCAATCTGGATGGGGGCTCTCAGCTTCCTCTTCGCTCTCTTGCTGATCTCTCAGGTCATCGGTCCGCTGAAGGGCCTGACCGGCGACGAGCCGCACTATCTTGTAGTCGCCCACAGCATCGTCAGCGACGGAGACCTCGACCTCCGCGATGATTACGTCGAAGAGCAGGCGTGGAGGGATTTCTATATCGGCCGCACGCTCCCGCCCCACTACGCCCCAGGCCTGAAGGGCCACTACAGCACGAGGATGATCGGCCTGGCAGCCTATCTCGTTCCGTTCTACTGGTTGGGCACCGTTGTGGGCGACGTTGTGTTTCTCGCGCGCTTGGGCATGGCGATCCTCTATGCGCTGCTGATCGCTAACATCTACCTGCTCTGCAGGGATCTGGGCCTGTCCCGCGACGTCTCAGCCGCAGCCTGGCTTTTCGGTGCCTTCTCCGTTCCTCTGGCGTTTTACAGTTACAGCATCTATCCGGAAGTCGGGGCGGCGCTTCTTGTCATTCTGGCCCTGCGGTTAATGTTCAACTGGAGCGGTGTAGGAATGCGATCCCCGCTGCTGGCAGGTGTCTGCCTGGCGGCGATGCCTTGGCTGGGGGTCAAATACACGGTGATAGCGGTCGCAGCTGCTGTGGCCTGTACCGTGAAAATCCTGCGCGAGAAGCAGCACTCGATTCACGGTCTTGCGGCGCTTTTCGCCGCCCCAGCGCTGGCGTTTGCGTTTCTCGCGCTCTTTCTGTTTACGCTCTACGGTTCGCTGAGTCCGACGGCGATTTACACCGGAATCGGCGAAGGCGCGAAGCCGCTGGCATCCGTCAATCTGCAGGCAATCAGGGGTACGGGAGGGTTTCTCCCGCCGATAGGCGATTACGTCAGGGTTGCACTGATGTACTTTTTCGACCAGCGTGACGGCGTACTCTTCTACAGCCCTGTGTACTTATTCGGGATCGCGGGACTGCTGCTGATGCTTGTGCGTAAACGGCCGATGGCATGGGCCATGGCATCGATATTCCTGGTCCATTGGATCGCCTACTCGCTCAGCGGCTGGAGCAGCGGGCACGCGCCGGCGGGAAGGCCGTTGGCGGCTGTCGTCTGGGTTCTGGTGGTGGGAATGGCGGTTGCCTACGATGAAGTCAGAGGCAGCCTGGCCAACGGTATCAGGGTCGTAGTTTCAACGGTCACTTTAGTTTTTTTTGCATTAATCGTCGCTCACAACAGCCTCATCTATCATGTGCTGCTGGGGCACACCGAAGAGCAAGGCAATAACCTCTTCGCCAGCATTCCGGCGCCCTTCGATCTGACAGTGCTCTTTCCTAACCTTTTTAATCCCAATGACATCCATGCTTTGCCCACGGTCGTGTTCGTTGCGCTGGCGGTCACCGTCGTGCTTGTTCTCCTTCGGCTCGGGGGCCGCGAACGAATAGAGGGGCCGTCAGTCCCCGGTCCGTGGCTTGTCGCGATCTGCGGGGGGCTCCCGCTGCTTATTCTGGGTGCGAGCTACCTGGGAGCCGAGTTGATCGCCGATGAGGATCTCCTGGGGGGCGGAAATGTCAGGATTGCATTCAAGGACGGAAATACTTACGGCCTGGAACCGGTAGATTCTGAACGAGAGATCGGTTTTTGGGTCAAAGGCGGCGAGAGAACGAAGGTCAGCATCGTGTGCGCGGAAACCCCTCTAGCGCTGCTGATAGATGTCCACAGTCGCGTTGCACAGACGGTCGAGCTGGAAGTTGAAGGAGCGGCATTCAAATTGAAATTCGACCGACCTCGCTGGCAGCGCCTTGAGGTCCCCGGCAAGCTGGCAGTGCCATGGAGGCATCGCAGTTTGTTCAGAATAACCATCGCCAGTCCGAACGGCTTCAGCCCGGCCGAAGCAGTTCAAGAGAGCGGACGGGCTGATACGCGGTATCTGGGATGCCGCGTAGGGATATCAGCAGAGGAATAAAGGAAATGGCCGGACGATTTGCAATCATCAGTGATATCCATTCCAACATCATCGCTCTCGAGGCAGTGTTGAAGCGGCTGGAAGAGGAGAAGCCCGACGCGGTTTACTGCCTTGGAGATGTCGTCGGCTACGGCGCCGAACCGGAAGAGTGCGTCGAGGCGGTTCGCAAGATCGCCGACGGTAGGATCATTAGAGGCAATCATGACCTGGCCACGGCGAATCCTCCGCCGGGATACCTCGAAATATTTAATCCCGACGCCC
Organism: uncultured bacterium; assembly: GCA_965602675.1. GTDB lineage: Bacteria > Acidobacteriota > DATKUA01 > DATKUA01 > DATKUA01 > DATKUA01. Next base: position 28,422 of record CBFCZO010000030.1, read on the forward strand.
GCGAAGCCATAGAATACCAGCGGAATACCCTTTCTCCAGAAAACCTTCAGTGGCTTGCCTCGTTGCCCGAAAGCCTGGTCGAGGAGGAATTCCAGTTCTTTCACGGATCGCCTGTCGGAACCGATCACTATCTGATGTCGATAACCGATCTTTACAGGGCGCTCGAGAAGCTCGAAGGCGTCCATTTCAAACTTGCGTTTTTCGGCCACACGCACGTCCCGACCGCCGCCGCGATCAGGCCCGACGGAGTTCTGTTTACTGATTTGGAGTACAAGAGCGAAGGCGACAGCGAGAGGATTCTGCAGCTCAAGCCGGGGATCAGATACTTGATAAATCCAGGCTCAGTCGGCCAGCCTCGTGACCGCAACCCGGCGGCTGCTTATTTGATCGTAGATATGGCCGAGGGCCTGCTGCAATTCCGCCGTGTCGAATATGACATAACCGAAGCCCAGCGCAGAATCACCGCTGCAGGCCTGCCTGTCTTCCTCGCACAACGCCTGGAATTCGGTTTCTAAACGGATCGTTTGATTAGTCGATGAGCAGCAAGGATATAGTCACAGTTATCGGCGGAGGGCTGGCCGGCTGCGAGGCGGCATATCAATTGCTAAGGCAGGGTTTGCGCGTCCGAATGTTCGAGCAGCGGCCCGGCTCGAAAACCCCCGCGCACACCAGCGGCAACCTGGCCGAGCTTGTCTGCAGCAATTCCTTCCGTTCGAACAGCCCCACCAGCGCGCCCGGTCTGCTCAAGGCTGAAATGAGAATGCTTGGCTCGCTGATAATGGAGTCGGCCGAAGTCTGCCGTGTGCCTGCCGGCCAGGCGTTGGCGGTCGACCGCGCCTGCTTCTCATCGTCCATAGAGGAGAGACTCTCCCCATACGGCGGCTTCGAACTCGTCCGGGAGGAGATCAAGGAGATTCCCCAAGACGGGCCGGTGATTGTGGCCACGGGTCCGCTGACCTCAGAGGCACTCGCCGAGAATTTGGCGGCGTTGCTCGGTGTCAAATACTTGCATTTCTACGATGCGATTGCGCCGATAGTCGACGCCGACTCAATTGACGAGACCATCATCTTTCGTGCCAGCCGCTACAATAAAGGCGAGGGGGAATACATCAATTGCCCGATGACTCAAGAAGAGTATCTCTCCTTTCTTGCCGCGTTGAGGTCTGCCGAACAGTACCCAATCCACGATTTCGAGGACGAGCGTTTCTTCGAGGGCTGCCTCCCGGTTGAGGAAATGGCCGGTCGCGGCGATGACGTGATGCGCTTCGGGCCGCTGAAACCGGTGGGACTTCCGGATCCGCGCACCGGCAAAGAGCCCTATGCCGTGGTGCAGTTGCGTCAGGACGACATCGCCGCGGAGCATTACAACATCGTCGGTTTCCAGACCCGCATGCGGCGTGCGGAGCAGAAGCGTGTGATCAGGAAAATCCCCGGCTTGCAGAACGCCCGCTTCGCGCGTCTGGGTCAGATGCACCGCAACACTTTCATTAACTCGCCAGAGGTGCTGGAGCCAACTTACCAGGTGCGAGGCAGATCAAAGACGTTCATCGCGGGGCAGTTGTCGGGCGTCGAAGGATATATTGAATCCGCATCGTCCGGTCTCGCGGCCGGAATGTATATGGCTCAGTTACTCAAGACGGGGAAAATCGATCCGCTGCCGCCTACCACGGCGATAGGAGCGCTTGCTTATTACGTCGCTGCCGCCCAAGCGAAGAATTTCCAGCCGATGAACATAACCTTCGGGCTTTTACAGGGCGAGGAGGGGATTCCCCGCAGGCCGAAGAGGAAGCGCCGGGAGGCTCAGGTGGAGCGGGCCTTGAGGCATGTGCGGGAGTGGGCGGAACATCGCGCCAATTTACCGCTGGAAGACTGATTTCCCTTTTATCTTTGCTTTGATTAGATTTTGCTCAGGCGCCGCGTATCGCCGTCGCGGAACGTGATTCCTGAGGAATCGAGGTATTCCAGCAGTGGTATGGCGTACTTGCGAGAAAATCCGAACCAATCCTTGAATTGCGGGACCGAGAAGCTCTCCCCCTCGACCTGATCCCTGACCGTCGAGATTAATTCTTCAACGACATCGCGGTGATAGTAAAGGTCGTCGGAAACCTTCAACAGCCGACCTCGGGAGACCAGAAGCTCGAATAGCGGACGTGATTTGGAGCCGCCGTGCTCCGCAGTGATCTGCGAAGCGGGAGGCGGTGTAAATCCGGATTCGAGGAACGCTGCTTCGATGCCCTCCAGGATATCTTGTTGCTCCGGAGCCAGGTCCAGCGTGCGGCCGCTCAGTGAAGCCTGGCCGCCGGAGACTGTCACTTTCCCAGCTTCCCGGAGTTGAGCTAATGCAGCCCTGAAAATCGACTCGTCCGCGCCGGGCGGCAAGCCGCGACGGACCACGTCGAGAGGTATGCCTTCGGCATAGGGTGTTTCCTCGTGGGCTTTCTCGATCATTTTCAAGAGTTTGCCGGCGACGCCCTCGATGTAAGCGGTGCTGCAAACCGTGAGAGGCTTGTCAGCGATGTGGGCGGCCTCACCCCGGGCCACGAAATCTCGGAGGATAGACTCTCCTTCATGCTGAATAAGGCCGAAGCGCCCGGTTAACTCCCCTCCTGTCAGGCCGCCCCGAAAGGATTCCAATAGAAGAGCAATTCTGCCGCGTAGATCCGCACGCTCGCTTTTTTCCAGCGATCCCAGATACTTCTCGCGATTGCGGAATCTCCCGGGCCGGTTATCCAGAACGGTGCCGCCGGCGATGGTAACCATGGGCGAATAACGTCGAATTACGTAACGATCGCCGACCAGAGCGGGCGCCGGCGATTCCAGCCTGACCCGCAAATAGCCGGTCTCGCCTACGTTGATGGTGCGCCCCGATATGATCTGAAGCCTGCCGATCAGCTCTGCTGAGCCGATGTGGAAACGCACGCGCTGGTTGGGTTCCAGAGCGCAGGGCGACGAAGGCAACACCCGGCAATGGAGGTCGAGCATGGAGGTAGGTCTCTGGCTCCCTGCCGGAGCGAGGATCTCGCCGCGGTCGATTTCGTCTTTACTCAGGCCGGTGAGGTTGACAGCGACGCGGTGTCCGGCCTGCGCCTCTGCAACACTTTCGCCGTGAACCTGCAGGTTCTTGATGGTTGTTTTCTTGCCTGAGGGCTGCAGTTCGACCTGCATCCCCTCTGTGAGCTTGCCTGATATCAGCGTTCCGGTGACGACCGTGCCGAAACCCTTCATGGTGAAAATCCGGTCCACGGGCAGGCGGGGGATGAGAGCCTCGCTCCTGGCTTTAACTTTTCCCACCATAGCGCTCAATTCCGCCTTGAGTTCGTCGAGTCCGGCGCCTGTTTCCGAGCTTACCGTCACGATGGGCGCACCGGCGAACCTGGTCTGCTCGAGGAACTCGCCGACCTCCAGCGTGACAAGCTCCAGTGTCTCGTCGTCAACCAGGTCTGTTTTTGTGATAGCTACAACCGCCGTGTCGATCTCGAGCAGGTCGCAAATCTCGATGTGTTCACGCGTCTGCGGCATGACCGACTCATCGGCGGCGACGACGATAAGAATGGCATCCACGCCCCCCGTGCCTGCGAGCATATTCTTGACGAAGCGCTCGTGGCCAGGTACGTCGACGAAGCCGATATGCACACCATCTTCAAGATCGAGCGGCGCGAAGCCCAGGTCGATTGTGATTCCCCTGCGCTTCTCCTCGTCGAGGCGGTCGGTATCGACGCCCGTCAGGGCCCTCACCAGAGCGGTCTTGCCGTGATCGATATGCCCCGCGGTCCCGACAACGATTGATTTCCTATCCACCGCGATCTCCCGAGATCAGGCCTCGCCGCGCAGGTAGCGCATGGTGAGTTTCTTGCTGGCCTCCACACCCGGCTGGTCGAAGGCGTCGATGTCGTAGAGCTCGGCGGCGTAGGCGGTGCTCAACTCGAAGAAATAGAAAAGCTGCCCAAGGACGTGTGCGTCGAGCCGCGGGATGCGGAAAGTCGTGCTCGGTCTCCCTTCGCTTGCGAGAGCCTCGGCGGTGCCGCGCAGCTCGGCGTTGAGCAGTTTCCCGAGCGTCAGGCCGCGTTTGTGTTGTGGTTCGAGCTTGGGGTGGGGCAGGTCGTCAAGCGGCTCGTCGCTGCGGAAGTTTTCGATTTCGAAGAAGGTGAAGAACTTGTCGTCTGAACCTTCCATGTAAAGCTGCAGCAGGGAGTGCTGATCGACTGTGCCGATCGAAGCCATCGGCGTCTGCCCGACGTGCACCACTTCGCCCTTGCGATTAACCTTTTTGCCGAGGCTCTCGGCGAGAAGCTGCCGGCACCAGAGCGCGAAGCCGCCGAGCAGATCGCTGTAGGGGAAGAGCACATGGATATTAACGCCCCGCTGTGCCAGCAGGTAGGGGATCAGAGCGGAAAGGAAGCAGGGATCGTGGTGAGAGTCGGCGGCGTAACATGCTTTACGCATGGCCGCCGCACCGGCGAGTAGAGTGGATGGATCAAGTCCCATCGCGGCCGCCGGCAGGAGCCCGACGGCAGTGAGGATGGAAAAGCGACCACCGACGTTGCCAGGCAGATGCACAACACGCGCACCATACTCGTCCGCCAGTTTACGCAGCACGCCATCGGGATTTTCAGTGGAGATGATCAGCTGCTCGGCCAGTTTGTCAGGGGATAGCGTTTTCTTCATCCTGGCGAACGTTGCCGTCAGCAAGGCTAAAGTTTCAATTGTGCCGCCGGATTTGCTCACCACGTTGACCAGCGTGCGGCTGAAGTCTATCGAGTCGGCATGCAGGGAGAACCCCTCCGGATCGACGTTTTCATGAATGATGACGCGCTTGAACGGCGTTGACTTTTTCTGGGTCAACGAGTTGTCGAGGGCTTTCTGGATGGCTATTGGTCCGAGCGAAGAACCGCCGATACCGAGGTGGAGAAAGGTATCGAGATCTTCCGGGGCGCTTCCGATAATTTCTACAGCTTCGCGGGCGGCTGGATTATCCTCCGGAAGCGACAGAAAGCCGTAAGTGCCGTCGGCGTCCCATTTCTTTATCTGCGTCAGCGCGTTTTGGAAGTGCTCGCTGTAACCGTCTATCTCCTCACGCGAGATACCCAACTCGTCGCCCACGCGCGAGGGATCGCAATTGCCGGTGTCATACGTAATCAATTTCTTGTTCATCAGGCACTCCGGATCTGGCGGTTTAGGGAGACATTAGAACAGAGTTTTCCTCAGCGCAAGTTGGCAACTCGTCAGTAGCGGTGGCGGATCAGAGGATATATCGGCTGAGGTCCTCGTCCTTGACGAAGCCCTCGAGCATCTTGCGGACGTATTCCCTATCGATTTTGATCGACTGCCCGGCGAGGTCGGGTCCCTCGAAACTTATCTCCTCGAGCAGCTTTTCCATGATCGTGTGCAGGCGGCGGGCGCCGATGTTCTCAGTGCGCTCGTTGACCTGCTCGGCAAAATCCGCGATCTCGCTAATAGCGGACTGAACAAATTCCAGCTTTACGTCCTCGGTCTCCATCAGCGCCGTGTACTGCTTGATCAGCGCGTTGCGCGGCTCGGTAAGGATCAGCTCGAAGTCCTCCTTAGTGAGGCTGTCTAGCTCGACGCGGATCGGGAAGCGGCCCTGGAGCTCGGGTATCAGATCGGAGGGTTTGGAGACGTGAAAAGCGCCCGCGGCCAGGAAAAGGATGTGATCGGTGCGGACGATACCGTATTTCGTTGTAACGGTAGTACCTTCGACGATCGGCAGGATGTCGCGTTGAACCCCCTCGCGGCTGACGTCGGGTCCGGAGCCCTTGCCGGCGCCTTCCCTGCCGGCGACCTTGTCGAGTTCGTCGATAAAGATGATGCCCGATTCCTCCGCCCGCTTGCGCGCCTCGCGGGTGACGGCGTCCATGTCGAGCAGGCGGTCGACCTCTTCGGAGATGATGTACTCGCGCGCGTCGCCGATCTTCATCTTACGGCGCTTGCTGCGCCCGCCGAAGATGCCTGGCAGCATCTCCTTGATGTTGATGCCCATCTCCTCGACACCCGAGCTGGTGATCACCTCGAGGGAGGGGAAGGAACGCTCCGTCACCTCGACCTCGATCTCGCGCTCATCGAGGCTGCCGTCGCGCAGCTTGTTGCGCAGCTTCTCGCGAGTAGCGGCGTGCTGATCGACTGCGTCGGGGCTGGCATCGTGCATCACGCTGCTTGGCAGAAGCTTATCGAGGATGCGCTCCTCGGTGCGACGCTCGGCGCGGGCTCGGACTCGGTGGCGGTACTCGTTCTTCACCAGGTTGACGGAGATCTCGACAAGATCGCGAATCATCGACTCGACGTCGCGGCCGACGTAGCCTACCTCGGTGAACTTGCTTGCCTCCACTTTGAGGAACGGCGAGTGGGTGAGGCGGCTGAGGCGTCGGGCAATCTCGGTTTTACCCACGCCTGTGGGCCCGATCATGATGATGTTCTTCGGCGCGACCTCCTCGGCCATCTCGGGTGTAAGCTTCATCCGCCGGATGCGATTGCGCAGGGCGATGGCGACGGCGCGCTTGGCATTCTTCTGGCCGATGACGAATTTGTCGAGCGCGCGGACAATTTCCTTTGGAGTGAGGTTGTCACCCTCCGCGCCTTTACCGACTAGCACCGGCAGGTTGGAATCCATAGTTATACCTCTATTCGATCGGTGGATGTCTGTCGGCGAGGCCGAGCGCTTCTTCCAGCGCCGCCGCGGCGCTCAGCAATCGATCCTCGGCGAGATGCGGCGCAATCAACTGGAAACCTATCGGAAGGCCGTTTTTCGAGAAGCCGCAGTTAATCGAGATTGCCGGAACGCCGGCCAGATTCGCCGTGACAGTGAAGTAGTCGGCGAGATACATCTGCACCGGATCGTCGAGTTTCTCGCCCAGTTTGAAGGCCGTGGTTGGTGCGGTGGGCATGGCGATCAGGTCCACTCCCTCAAACGCTTTCTGAAGATCCTGCTTGATCAACGCCCTTACCTGCGTGCCCTTGCGGTAGTAGGCGTCGTAGTAGCCGGAACTGAGGACGAAGGTGCCGAGCATGATGCGGCGCTTGACCTCGGGGCCGAAGCCTGCTGTGCGTGTCTTGCGGTACAGGTCGTGAAGGTCGGCAAAGTCCTGGGTGCGCAGGCCGTAACGGATGCCGTCGTACCGGGCGAGGTTGGATGAAGCCTCGGCGCAGGCGACGATGTAATAAGCCGGAATGCCGTAAGCCAGGTGAGGCAACTCGACGCCGGCGGTGCTTGCGCCGATGCTTTCGCTTAACTTCAGCGTTTT
>CBFCZO010000031.1:0-34215 GCA_965602675.1 uncultured bacterium
TCGGAGTCCACGGCGAAACGGTGAGAGAATCTCCATACCGAAAGAGGTCTTCGAATCCTTGGAACCGGTTCTAACCAAGCGTGCGGTCTTCGAAAAATTATTGCTGATCGCACTGTTGACCAAGCATTGAACAACCACAGATGGATCGAGAACTCCAGAAGGCAGTTTATTTCTCGGAATCGAGTTCAAGCAAAGCCAGTTCGCGCCGCGCTTCCAGATGAGCCGGATTCAGTTCAAGACATTTCCGGAAATAATCCATTGCCATGGCGCTCATTCCGGCTTCTTTCATTCCAAGACCGATGAAGTAATAGGCATCGAAGAAATCCGGGTAGGTCTTAATTATGAATTGGCTGAGATCCATGAGGCCGGGCATGTCCTTCTTGTCTCTGTAGAGCCATTCCGAAATCCGCAAGAGCGATTCCTGCAGGCACCTTTGATAATTGGGGTATCTCTCGCTAAGGCTGATAAATGTCCGCTTCAGCTCTGCATAGCCTTTCTCTTCGTATGCTTGTTGAAGAACGGCCATGAAATCGGGCCTGACGGCGTCCGGATCGGAACTTTGAATGAAATCCAGAACCGGATCGCGATTGGCGGCGTAGTCGGTGGAGCTGAGGGGGATACTGATGTGGGGTTTCGTCATGGGGCGGTGATCGTAGGGGTCGGAATCCTGATAGTACTGGATGGAGGTCCTGATCCCGATACCGCTATTGGGCAATGTGAACCTGTCGCCCGATCCGTCGTGGTTCGGCTTGCCCGAGGTGGGCTCACCCACCAGAGTCGCCTCGGTATATCTCTCAATTTGTGTAGTCAGGTGTTGCGCTGCGGAATAGGTGGTGCGGCCCGTGACGAGGAAGAGCCGACCGGGGTTGTCGATGAACGGCCTTCTGATCAGCCCCCTGACAAGGGGCCATTCGATATGGTTGCCTCCGCTGTTGTGACGCAGGTCGATTATCAGGCGAGCCGGCTGCCTCTGATCGAGGGCCGAGAAGAGCCGCTCGCAGAATTGATTGAAATCCTCATCCTCCTTGTGCCGCATAACATTGATTTGCAGGTAGAATGAGTCGGTTTCCGGCAGGTATTGGAACCAATAATTTTGGCTCCTCCCCTGCAACCACAAAGGCCGCGCCTTTTCGGCGCCCTCGTTCATTGTGGCGATGGAATCGTCCGGCGCGACGAAGACGTCGAAAAACCGGGCCATTATCGGTTTCGCCGAGAGGGATGAGGCGGTCAACTCGAGGGTTTCCTCTCCCCCGCCCTGGGCCGCGAGGCGTATCTTGACCACGTTTTCCGATTCAGTTGCACCGAAGTGTCTTAAAACTTCGACCACTCGCAGGTAGATCGGGAGTTGTTCGATCTGTCCCCAGCGGTTATCGGCACCGATCATGGTGGAAACCCGCTTGATGACTTCATCCACCGGCAGGTTACCGATGCCGAGAATCTTACGGCCGACGTGATTCTCGTGCTCCCTCTCTATGGCAGTGATATAAAGGCCGTCATCAAAGGGATAAAAAACGACCGGAAGAAAGTGCAGATACTCCGTGAAGAGAACATTATCGGGGTTTATCCAGACCAATGTATGGCCGTCGCGAATCAGCGCAAGCATCTTGTAAATCTCGAAAACGACGTCAATATCATTCAATGCGGGAATCTTGCGGCGCAGCGATTCGACGGCATTTTTAAATGTTTCCTCTGATACGTTGCGGTATAGATCGGGATGGGAGATTTCCAGTCGCTTAACGAGATAATCCAGATCGTCGAGCCATCCTTGCTCGCTGCAAATCTCCTGTCCCCATGACGGAATCGCCGGCATTACCAGCATCGCAACGAGCACCACTATCAAGCTCTTAATGTTCTTGAACATGCGAGCCTCCTGAGATCAACGGTTTAAAGAGCAAAAGAACAGAAACGCCAATCCGAATAAATCCAACGGCCAAAGATTACCTTTGATCCGAATTTCAGACGAGCACCTCCCCTCATCCAATACGACGCTTTTACAGATCAGATGGTTTCATCCCTTTTGTTCACTAATCCGGCCGTCTTCGGCAATATCGAACCAATTGAGAGGTTTGGCGGTGAGCGCTGAAGGCGGTTACCGGAGGCGGGACAGGCTTCTCTTCCCGCCTGTGTGGCGTGAAGTATCTGATCAAACTGCAATGATGGTGCGATTCTGGCGAGTTGAAGAAATGGTGCCGGAGGCGGGATTTCCGCCGCAGGCGGATAAACTTCTCATCCCGCCTGTAGGGTGTGACGTATCTGATCAAACTGCAATGATGGTGCGATTCTGGCGAGTTGAAGAAATGGTGCCGGAGGCGGGATTCGAACCCGCACGGGCGCAAGGCCCGGGGGATTTTGAGTCCCCTGCGTATACCAGTTTCACCACTCCGGCACACAATGTGTACTACAATGATGCGGGGCTTGTGTCAACGAGACAGTGGGGAGCAGAGAAGACAGAGGGGCCGGATTAACGGCGCGGGCGCGCGGGCATGTGAATCCCGCGTGTCTTGATGGTGAGCGTTTGCGTACGTTAAAAGGGGCCTTGCGGCCCCAATCCCAATACCCGCGAGGGGGTTTAAACTCTATTTTTTGAAGATCTCGATGTCGCCGACGCTGGTCGAGGCGTTGATGAAGGCGCCGCCGCCGTTGACCTTGCCGCGCATTTCCTGCCTAAAGCGGGTGCGGATAAATTCCAGATCGAAGTTGGACTCGACATCACCATGCATAACTTTTGCGTTGACTTCGAAGGCGGATTCGGCGGGCAGGTAGAACTCGACGGAGCCCGAGAAGACAACCAGCGAGAACGTTCCGGTGGTAATCGGTTTTTCAATCGAGATTTCGATGTCACCCGAGGTGGTTCTAAGGGAGCCCTCTGTAAGCTCGACAGCCGCCAGATCGACGTCGCCGCTGGTGGTGTGCATCTTGACGCGGCCTGCGACGCCGCTAGCCTCGACATCGCCCGAGGTGGTCGTCAGCTCGATGACGCCGTTACCGCCGGAGAGCTCGACATCGCCGCTGGTGGTGTGGAGTTTGACGTTACCGGCGAGGGCGGTTGCCACGACATCTCCGCTTGTGGAGCCGGCATCGACGTCACCGTTGATATGCATGATTTCGCCGTCGCCGGAGACGGTGGAAACCTCGATGCGGCAATCTATGGGCACCTTTATGGTGAATTTGACGCTTACGCTGAAGCTGTGGTCGAGCCTGCGGGCGCGCCGCTCACGTGAATCGGGGTACTTGACCTCGACAACGACGCGGTTGCCGCTCTGCTCGTTGATGACCTTCACCATGTCTGCTTTCGTCTTGGCGGAGCTTCCCCTGGCCTCCTTTACGTAATAGACCTCGATGACTTCCCGGTCCCAGCCCATAACCTGGTAGTCGCCCGAGATATTCCTTAGTTTAAACGAGGCATTCGGGCCGACATCGAATGTGAGGGTTTCGTTTGTTTTGTACTTCTCTGCGACCGCGGGCACCGCCGCCAAGACAAAGGCGAAGACGCCAATTGCCAGTATTGTTTTAATATTCTTCATTTCAAGCCTCCGGCGAGAGCGGCTCGAGTTGCTTGAACTGCTCAATGAATTCGACTTTTTTTTCGTAAGCGGCGAAGAGGAACTGGACAGCGTCGCTGTTGTCGGGATACGCAAAGTAGAACCTCTCCGCCTTGGCGATACTTTCATCGATATCTTTTAAGGTCTGGTCATACACCTTTCGCAGCTCGGGGCTCAGCATCGGCTTGCGTCTTTCCATTTCCATAGCAAGCGTGTCGAGCTCGGCGAGGAACTGATCCCGTAGCTTTTGTATATTCGACATGGCCCTTTCGTAGTTGTCTTCCTGCCTTGGTGAGATGAACTGTTGCTGCAGGAGCAGTGTGATCCCAAGGATGACGACAACGAACGCGGTCACGACGACGGCCGGCTGGAGGAAGAGGGATCGAAGAGTTCCGAGGAAGGAGAGAACAGAGCCGGGCCTGTCGGTTGTGCCATGAAGCTGCTCGGCAATTGCCGGCCTGATGCGCCTTGCCCAGAGGTCTGCGGGAGGCTCGGGGTCGTCCAGCGATTGCAAACCGTTTGAGAGGGTGGTGTAGGATTCGAGCAGACGGACGAGCTCCTCCTCGCTCCGGAGCCTGCGCTCGAACGCTTCGCGCTCGGGGCCTTCGAGATCTCCGAGGAGGTATTGCTGAATCAGAATCTCGTCTTTGTGATCAACCATCGATCGTCTGCCTTTAACTCCCGCCTGCCGTTGTGGGCATGGCGCCATTTAAATAATCCCGCAATTTCCGTCGTGCTTTGAAGAGCTGCGACTTCGAGGCCCCTACGCTGATGCCCATGATCTCCGCGATCTCCCTGTGGTTCAGGCCCTGAATGTCGTGCATGATCACAGCTGCGCGGTAGCCGGCGGGTAAGCCGGCGATGCCGCGCTTGAGCGATTCGCGGTGAGCCATGGGCGCGGGCGCGACGCGAAGCGATCCCGAAGTTTCGATCTCGTCATCTAGCGGGACCTGCTTGAACTTCTTCTTTCGCAGGTGGCTGATGCAGGTGTTGACCGTGATCCGGTAGAGCCAAGTCGAGAACCGCGCGTCGCCTCGAAAGGCCTTGATCTTGGACAGCAGGATAACGAAGACTTCCTGCATCAGCTCTTCGGCGTCGGCCTCGTTGCCGCTCATCCTCAGGCACATGCCGTAGAGCTTGCTGCCGTACTTGTTGTAAATATCCTCGAACGCGCGGACGTCGCCATGTTTGCAACGCTCAATCAGCTTCTCCTCCATGCTTCCCCGCTCGTTCAATTATATTGACGTAGATGAAGCAATTATGGTTGCCCGGAGGGATTTTTACTAGTCTGAATCCAGAACGATCGTTCCCCGCTCAGTTACCAATGAAACGCTGTAGGTGCCGTCGTTGAAGGTGTGGCGCAGCTGCTTCACTCTGCTGACGTCGAGTTCGCTGAAATCGCAGTTGATACGCCCGTCCCGGGCTTCGGCCTCGAGAGCGAATGCGCTGTCGTCGTTGAGCTCGAGCTCGATGTTTCCACGCTCGGTGCGGACATCGATGTCACCTGCGATCGGCTTGTAATTCTCGAGATCGATAGATCCTCTCTCGATGTCGACTATGATGGCACCGTAGACCCCCTCCAGGTCGACGGCGGTTCTTCCGCCGGTGATCTGCACGTCGCCGGTGAAATCGTAGAAATCAACCTCTCCGCTGCGAATCGAGATCGTGAGGTTGCCGCCGGAGCGGGTGACATCGACATCGCCGTATTCAACATCCACATCCAACTCGCCGTCGAAGTTTTCGAGGTCGACGTCCCCTCTGTGCGCGGAAATTCTGGCTGCGATATTTCGCGGTATGCCGATTTCCATATCCACCCTGAGGCGCCTGCGCCCTTGGGAGGCACTTTCGGCATCTGCCGAAATCAAGACAACGGAGCCGCTGCGCTCGACCTCGGCCTTGTAGTTCTCGGCTATTTCAGCAGCATCCTTGCGGTCCCAGCCGCTGACGAATGTCCTGACACGGAGCCTGACGTCGTCGCCGTTGTGGCTGTAAATCCGGGTGTCTGCGCGAACGTTTCGGATCTCGAGGGTCTCGCCTTCGGCGATGTCGATTTTTTCGTTGTAGACGGCATCGGGTCCGAAAACGAACCAGCCGTTGAATTCGACCCAATCCCAGGGAACACCGGCGACAATGATCAGGATGACTACGACCAGGACAAGGAGTCCGAAACCGGAGCCTCCGCCGGTGATGCCGAGGGCGGCCTGGACGATCTTGACCAGGCCCGCAGCGATAATCAGGACAGGCCAGTAAGTCATCACGAGGTCGCGGAAATCGAGATTGGGATTCATGGTAGCGACGAGCAGAAGCGCGCCGAGGCCGATGAGAATCACGCCGATCAGCAACATGTCGACACGAACGCCGGTTGAGCGCTCGGGCGGTCTAGGTGCCGGCGCGGTTGCGCCGGGTTCCTCCGCCGGCTGCCGCTGAGTTTCGTTTTCACTCATAGCAATACCCTCTTTGGACTTTGCCTCCACTTAATTAGTCGAAGCCGAAGCCGAAAAAGTTCAGTCCTTTTCTTCCTCTTCTTTATTGCGGTCGTTCTTGCTGCGTGGGAGGCCCCGGCCCTTGAAGGCGACACCGAGACGTTTTGCGAGTTCCAGGCGGCCGCGGTTAATCCTGCTTTTGACCGTACCCTCGGGGATGTTGAGGATATGAGCGATGTCCTGATAGGAGTGGCCATAGAGGTTTCGCAGGATGATGCACGAGCGGAGAATCGAGGGGAGACTGTCAATGGACTCGCGGATGGCCCTCATCTTTTCCTTCTCTTCGAGAATGAGGAAGGGGCTGGACATGCCGCTCTTGACGCTGGCCAATTGCTCAATATTGTCGACGAGCGATTCCCTCTCCTTGCGTTTTTTGCGGTAGAAATCGATGCAGTAGTTCTTGGAGACGCGCACGATCCAGTATTGAAAGTTGGCGTCGATATTGAACTTATCCAGGGAGTGATAGAGTTTGAAGAAGATTTCCTGCGTGAGATCTTCCGCCTCGTCGATGCGGCCGACAAACTGGTAGGCGATGTTGAAGACGCGCTTGCGGTAGCGGCTTTCAAGCTCTTCCCATGCTCGATTGTCTTTCTTCATGCAAATGCAAACGAGCTCATTGTCGTCAAGTTCTTTGTATGGTTTTTTCGGCATCTTGTTGTTTATATATATCAGTCCTGCAGCCAGCCCACGCCGATTCCCAGCAGGGCATGATCGCGATATTACCACGACGGCGGACGGAACATAATAGTCCGCCGGAGTTTCGGAAATTATTCCTCTCTCTGCCGCAGATATTTTTCGAGCGCCTGGATATTTTGCCGCGCTTTCTTTGCGCCGGAGCCATCCGCCTCTAATTCCAGGGAATAGCGCCATTGTTTCAGCGCGTCGGAATACTTGCCGCTATTCTGATAGCATGCCGCCAGATTACGCACCGCCTTGACGTCTCCCGGCTCAATTGCGATCAGATTGCGATAGGCCCGAACAGCCTTCTGATAGTCCTGCAGTTTGAGATAGTAGTGCGCGAGAGTGCGCCATACTTCCGCGTTTCGCGGCTCGAGGACTGCGATCTCCTCCCAAACATCAATGGCTCCACGCAGCAGCCGTTCCTGCTCGAGACGTTTTCCAAGCTTGAAGTAATTCTCCCGGGCAAGCCTGCCCACTTTTCTTTCGTTGAGCCATTCGCTCAGACTCCAGGTGCCGTAGGCTCGTTCCTTCATGCCCAGTTCGTTGTAGATATCGGCGATCAGATCGAGCGCATCGGTGCGCTCGTAATCCAACTTCAGGGCGCGGCGGAACTGGACGATAGCCTCGGAGAAGCGCCCCGCATTGCGATAAGCCCGGCCGAGAGAGACGATTGTGTCGATCTCCCCGGAGTGTTCCGCCAGGCGTTTCTGCAGCTTGCTGATCTTGACCTCCACGCGTTTGATGTCGGTCTCGCGCGGAATGGATTCGCTCTTGACCGCCCTGCCGGCCAGCTCTTTCTCGACGTCTTTGCGAATAATCCCGGTGTCGGTGCCCTCTCGATCAGCATTTCCGGCACTTTTTTTCCCATTTTTCGACACGCCGGACGTGTAGGCTTTTATCATGGACGTGGTGATTCCAAACCGTTGCGTGCTGTCTTCGGGCTCGGCGGGCGGGGGCTCAGGTTGAGTCTCTCCGCTTTTCAGCACTTCGCCGGACGCGGCGTCCAGGTCGAGATCATCCATAACCACGGTCTCGGCGATGCGCGCATCCTGTTCGCCGGCTAGGTCTTTTTCAGACAGAGCGGGTTCTTTCGGTGTGGCCGGCGTGTCGGTCATTGGCTTAGTAATCAAAGTGAAAGGCATGGAGCGGCTGTAAAAGGCCGTTTTCAGCTCGCGAGCGAAATCCTGCGCGGTTGGGAAGCGCCGTGCGGGATCGACCGCCATGGCCTTGTCGAAGAAATGTTCCAGCGTAGCGGGCAGTCTCGGATTGAGCTCAGCCAAGGTCGGGCGCCTGTTCTCGAACTTTGCCAGAATGAGCGCGTTGATATTATTTCCGCGGAAGGGCCTCCTGCCGGTGAGCATCTCGAAGACGACGGCGCCAAGGGCATACAAGTCGGACCGGCCGCTCAGCTCGGCGTCCTCGATCTGCTCGGGAGACATGTAGACGGGCGAGCCAATGAGCACTCCCTTTTGGGTGACGGATGTGTCCAGAGCCCACGCGATGCCGAAGTCCATGAGGGTCATTCGTCCGTCGGCAAGCCGCATGATGTTTGCGGGCTTGACGTCGCGGTGGATAATCCCCTGCCCGTGCGCATAATCCAGTGCGTTTCCCACCTGTTCAGCGAGCGCCAGCACTTTATCGAAGGAGGCCGCGCCGCTCTGCGTAATGAGATCGGAGAGGGGCGTGCCCTCGAGGTATTCCATCACGATGTAGATGGAATCCTCCTCTTCCCCGACGTCATAGATGGTCACGATGTTGGGGTGCGAGAGGATGCCAGCCGCCCGGGCCTCCTTCAATAGGCGGTCGCGCAACTCCCCCTCTTCGAAACCGGCGGGTTGATGCACCGAGACGGTCTTAATCGCGACGGTCCGGCCGATCTGCGGATCGCGGCACTTGTAGACCACTCCCATCGCGCCCTTGCCGATGTCGCTGATAACTTCGTAGCGTCCGAATCTCATAGTACCCGCCGCTAACTAACCGTGTGAACGATGATAACCGCCCTTTTCATTCCAGGCAATGGAACCGGCCCCCGGGGAGCGGGCGAAAAGGCTGGGATATGCGGCCGGTCGCCGCCCTCGCGGACGCGGTGTTAAGTTGACTGGCAAACCGGCTTCCTGTAGCATCCGAGCAGCCATGAGAGAGAGATATCCCGCCCGTTACCAGCGCCGCGAAGGCGATAAAATCATCTGCACGCTCTGCCCTCACATGTGCAGTTTGAGCGAGGGTAAGCGGGGCATTTGCCGCGGCAGAACAGTAATCGACGGCGAGCTCATCGCCACGAATTACGGCTTGACCCCTTCGCTGGCAATCGATCCCGTCGAGAAAAAACCGCTTTACCATTTCCATCCGGGCGAACCGATTCTCAGCCTGGGTCCGGTCGGCTGTAATTTCAGATGCGAGTTTTGCCAGAACTGGCAGATCAGCCAACAGGACTTTCCGACGCGTGAGGTGGATCCCGAATCGCTGCTGAAGTATGCGCGCAAGGGGGGCGCGATGGGCATCTCGTATACGTACACGGAGCCGTTGATCTGGTTCGAGTTCGTCTACGACTGCGCCATCGCTTTCCGTGAGGCCGGGCTGAAGAACGTGATGGTCTCGAATGGCTACGTTAATCCCGAGCCTCTGGCCGACCTTCTACCGTTGATCGATGCCTGGAATATCGACCTGAAATCGATCCGCCCGGATTTTTACCAACGTCTGACGGGCGGCAGATTGGAGCCGGTATTGAATACGATCGAGGAGGTTAACAGGGTTGCGCTGGTCGAGCTGACAAATTTGATCATTCCCGGGGAAAACGACAGCGAGGAGGACTTGAGGGACCTAGTGGAATGGGTTGCGGACCTCGACCGCTCGATTCCGTTGCACTTCTCGCGCTACCATCCGGACTTCAAGAGCAGCCAACCGGCCACGCCGACGAGCACACTGGAGACGGCCTACGACCTCGGGCGAGAGAAACTGGACTATGTCTACGTGGGAAATATCTTCATCAGGGGAACCGACACGACCTGGTGCCCGAACTGCGGCGAAGCCGTGATCGAGCGCTCGGGATTTGGGATCAAGGCAATCAATCTCGATGTTGACCGTTGCACTCACTGCGGCCACCGTTGCAGAATTGTGCGCTGAGGGGGACACGTAGCCGCCCCGCGGCAATATAAAAATGATCAAGCCTAAACACATCCTGGCGTTTATCACGGTAGTCGCGCTCGCCGTTCTTGTGGCGTGGGGGGCATCGCAGTATTACGGCGAGCGGCGCACCGGCCAGAAAAGACTTTTACCCGGCGAGACGGAGATAGTCACCCTGTCGGAGTTTCGCTGGCGCATGAACGATCCGAACGAGGTCGTCATCGATGCCGCGCACGCGCCGGATGCGGAATTCGTCGAGGGACAACTGATCTTCACGACCACGGCCGATACGTACATCACCCTTAACCTGTCGGGGAACAAGCTAAACTGCGACCGCCAGTTCCTGCTGCAACTGAAGTCTTCCACCGAAAAGAATAGCGGACAGATAAGCATCACGCTCTCGCAGGGACTCGACAGCGGCGTCAGACGCTTTGTATCGCACCGCGTGGTGCTGCCGGAGGAGGACTCCGAAATCCTGATCGACCTCTACGGGCTGCCGTTCGAGCAAGCCGACAAGCCGGGGGAGAGCCTGCGCTGGGGTGAGGATTTCCACTGGGCGGACGGCTTCAGAATCGACTTCGACGAACTGGGCTCTTCGCAAGTCGTCATCGATGAGATCTCCTTCCTGCCCGGGATGGTGCTCGATGTGAAAATCGAGGATTTGTGGCGCAGAGGGGAGAAGCAAGACGTTATATTTGTGCGGCAGGGTTCCGGGCTGCGGCTGCCGAACGAGACTGAGCTAGGGACGTTTATCACGCCTCCCATCGGGCTGGGAACGGTGGGAGACCTATATGACGTGGCTTTCAGCGGAAGCCAGGGCCAATTCGACGTGCGGATACGCGGGGGCGTTCCCAAAGACGAGGAAATCGATTGGGGTGATTGGGCAGACATCAGCGAGGACGGCAGGCTGCCTACTTTGAACAAAAGCCGCTATCTGCAATTCCGCTTCGAGCTAAACCGGCGTCCCGGCGGCAGAACAGGGAGCCTGACCGGATTCAGGTTGAGATATATCGACCCGACGCCTCCCGGGATGGACTCGCCTCTTTTCGGGTCGTATCATCTGCCCACATTCCACCAGGGCATTCACATCAACTCAATCCGCCGCGAAGGCGCCACGACCGGCTGGATCCGCCTACCGCTGTCTCAGCGCCATTTCGAGAGGATCATGAACGACCTGGTGGCAGAGGACATCGCGGTCCTCTGTTCGGTGGACCTCGAGGAGTTCGAGCGGGACGAGATAGTCGATGCCGTCAGGAGATACGGCGGAAGAATATCGATCTGGGAGTTCAGCTCGAAACATCCGCGCGCAGCACAGTTCTACACCGATCTTTTCGGCACGATCCATAAACTCCAGCCTTCCCTGATGCTGTTGCCGGAGAGGATCGGACCCGATTATTTCCAGAAGCTGGCCGAAAGCGGCGAGTACGGATTCGCGACGACCAGCGGCACTCAGGAAGAAGTGCTCGACCGGGGTTTCGCGTGGTTCTTTGTGATGGCTCTTATCGGCCTGGCGATAGTGGTAGCTCTCAGCCCGGCAATCGGCTACAACTTCCGGCTCGGCAGGAAGGAACTGGCAGCCACCGGAATCGGGCTGGTGGTCAGCGCAGCTGTCCTTATCCCGGTGATGCTGCTCACGGATCTCGCGGGCCTGACCCTGCCCCGGGATTTCGCCCAGATCGAGATTGCTTTCAACAGATATGTGGTCAGCGCGCTGTTGCAGGAATTCGTGAGGGCGTTGCTGATTCTGCTGCCGGTGGCTTACCTGGTGAAGCACGGCATCAAGGAAAAATCAGCCTGGTTCTGGATAATCGCCGCGAGCAGCCTGCTGTTCGGGCTGGGCCACCTGGGTTATCCGGGCTTGTCGCCGCAAGAGGTGCTCGGCTTCGTGATCGTCACCACCCTGGCCGGGGCGATCATGGGGGCAGTGTTTTATAAGACAAGATCACTGACTTCCGTGATGATTCTGCACCTACTTTCCAACATCTTCCTATCGACAATGACCGATATCGGACCGCGACTTTAGCCTTATCGCAATTGCGGGTCTTGAGGGGTGGGCGTTCTGCTGTTAAATTGCGGACATGTCCGCGAAGAAAAGCAAGAAGCAGGACGACGATTTTCAGCTCGTTCCGCCCCCCATATCGACTGCGAGTAAGCAGCCGAGTGACGGGCTGACGCCGATGATGCGGCAGTACGAGAGCATCAAGCGCCGCCATCCCGGCGCAGTCCTATTCTTCCGCATGGGCGATTTCTTCGAGATGTTCGGACGGGACGCGGAAATCGCTTCGGGCATACTTGAGATCGTGCTGACGACGCGGGACAAGAAGGGCAGCAATCCCATGCCGATGTGCGGCATCCCTCACCACGCGCTGGAGAATTACATCGGCAAGCTGCTGAAGGCGGGTCACCGCGTGGTCATCTGCGACCAGGTTGAGGACCCCCGGCTGGCGCGCGGTCTGGTGCGGCGGGATATCACGCGAATAGTCACGCCGGGAACGCTGCTCGAGGACAACCTGCTGAACTCGCGCGAGAACAACTTTCTCTGCGCCATCGCGGAAATCGGCGACGCGGTTTCGGCGGCACTGGTCGACGTCTCGACGGGCGAGTTCAAGGTGGGGCTGCACCATGGCCCGGACCGCTGGCAGGACCTCGAGGACGATCTCGATCTTTTCCGGCCGCGGGAGATCATTCACGCCGAGGGATTCGAAATTCCTCTCAGCGAGTCGGCATCGGACGGGACCCTGGTCCACGGGCAGGACGACTGGTGGTTCTCACCCGAGACCGGGGAGGATGTGCTGCGCCGCCACTTCGGGGTGGCGACGCTCGACGCCTTCGAGCTCGAGCATCCGGCGATGATCACGGCCGCGGGGGCGGCGATTCAGTACCTCAACGAGGTGCAGAAGGCCGACCTGACGCATATATCGGGGCTGGCCGTGCTGCGCGAAGCGCAGGCGATGGTGATCGACGACGTGACGCGCCGCAATCTCGAGCTGACCGCGTCGTGGATGACCGGCGACAAGCGCGACTCGCTTCTCGGCCTGATAGACCGCACGTCGACCAGCATGGGGGCGCGGCTGTTGAGGCAGTGGCTGATGAGGCCGCTGCTCGATATTTCAAAGATCGACGCCCGGCTGGATGCGGTCGAAGAGTTGGTTAAGGATTCGGTAATTTTCCGCGGCATCGGCGAGACGCTGAAACCGGTGGCCGACATGGAGCGCCTGCTCACCCGCATCGTTGTGGGAAGCGCGAACGCCCGGGACCTGGTGGCCCTGCGCCGCTCCTCTGAGGAGCTCCCTGCGCTGAAGAGCGCCCTGGAGGGTGCGAAGTCGGGCCGTCTGCAGCAACTGCGCGATGAGGTTGATCCACTCAAGGACATCGCGGGCTGGATCGGCGAAACACTCGTCGATGAACCGCCGCTGCACATGCGTGAGGGGGGGCTGATCGCCGACGGCGCCGACAAGGAACTCGACGAGTTACGGCGCATCGTCAAGGACAACCGCGCCTACATCGCCGAGATCGAGCACCGCGAGCGTGGGCGGACGGGAATCCCTAATCTGAAGGTCAAGTACAACAAGGTATTCGGTTACTACATCGAGGTATCGCGGTCGAATCTCGACCTCGTTCCCGACGACTATTTCCGCAAGCAGACGCTGGTAAACGCGGAGCGATTCATCACGCCGGAGTTGAAGGAGTATGAAAGCAAGGTATTGAACGCCCACGACCGGATTGTGGCGCGCGAGTATGAGCTTTTCGTCGGGCTGCGGGAGAAAGCGGCGGCCGAGAGCGCGAGGATCCAGCGGACGGCCCACGCGCTGGCCCAGCTCGACGTGTTGCGCTGCTTTGCCGAGAATGCCGTCAGCAGCGGCTACAAGCGCCCCGTAGTGGACGACGGCGACGAGATCCATATCAGCGCGGGCCGCCACCCAGTGGTCGAGCGCCTGCGCATCGAGGAGCGCTTCATCCCGAACGACGCCTATCTCAACACGAGCGATTTCCGGCTGCTGATCATCACCGGTCCCAACATGGGCGGCAAGAGCACCTTCCTGCGCCAAGTGGCACTGATCACGCTGTTAGCGCAGATCGGCTCGTTTGTCCCTGCCGAGAAGGCCAAGATCGGGATAGTGGATCGCATTTTCACGCGCATCGGCGCCAGCGACTACCTGACGCGGGGGCAGAGCACGTTCATGGTGGAGATGAGCGAGACGGCCAACATCCTGCGCAACGCGACGAAGCGCAGCCTGATCATCCTCGACGAGATCGGGCGCGGGACTTCCACGTTCGACGGGCTCTCGATCGCCTGGGCCGTGGCGGAACACATCCACAACGCACCCGGCCTGGGCGCCAAGACGATGTTCGCCACCCACTACCATGAGCTGACGGAGTTGACGCTGACGCTCGAGGGTGTGAAGAATTTCAATGTGGCGGCACGGGAGCACGGCGACGACGTCATCTTCCTCAGAACCGTCGTGCCAGGGCCTTCTGACAAGAGTTACGGCATACAGGTGGGCAAGCTTGCGGGCCTGCCGAGAGATGTCGTGCAGCGGGCCAAGCAGATCCTGCGCAACCTGGAACGGGACGAGTTCGACCGTGAGGGCCGCCCGCGCCTGGCACGCGCCAACGGGCAGGCCGGGAACGGTCCTTCTGATAAGGAAAAAAACAACGAGTTTACGAGCGAGGTTGAAGCTGCGGAAGAGATCAGGCGGCTCGATATAGAGGAAATGACGCCGCTGGATGCGCTCAACGCGCTCGAGAAGTTGAAGAAGAGATTAGAAGACGGGGACTAACAGGCCGGGCTGAGATCATCGGGTGGTGAGATGAACAGCGGAAACGGGGGAAACGAGACACACAAAGAATCGATCGGCGGCGAGAGCGGTGCCGCCGGTGGCAAGTCGTTCTTTTCGGGGATCCGCCCTCATCTGGCCGCGCTGACGCTTGCAGGCATCTGGATTCTGCTGTTCCCTCTTCTCCACAATCCGGAAGCCGAGGGGCGGCTGCGGGGCGACAGCGTCCAGTATTTCGCCTATCTCCAGTCGATTTTCGAAGACGGCGATATTCAGTTCCTCGACGAATACCTTGAACTCTACCCGGAAGGCAAGCTGCCCGACCGCAGCTTCCTGCGCCTGCCGACGGGTTACGCCGCCAACTCATTCGCGCCGGGAGCGCCGCTGTGTTGGGCGCCGTTTTATCTCGGCGGCAAACTCTACGCAGGGATTAGCGGCGCGCCGGACAGGGCGTCGGAGCTCAGAATTCTGATCGCGGCGACACGGCTCGGCAGCCGATTCTACGCGGCCCTGTCGCTGTTCCTGTTCTTCTTCATCCTGCGCCGCTTTTTCGATCCCAACCACGCCCTGCTGGGAGCGCTGGCCGCTTTCTTCTGCACCGCCTACTACGCTTACGGGCTGTTCAACACGCTGCTATCACACAACGTCGCGGCGTTTTCGGTGGCGTTGTTCATCTGGTATGTGCTGCGCTCGGGCCCGGAGCGGAATTTCAGGCAATGGCTGCTGGCGGGCCTAATTGTGGGTTTCGTCGCGCTCTGCCGCTGGCAGAACGCTGTGATAGTCGTCTGGCTGGCGGTGGAGCAGTTACCGATTTTGATCAGGACGATTAGGGAGCGCAGCGGGGCCCTGCGTTTGATAGGCAGGTACACCGCCTCGGCGCTGGTTTTTTTCGTCGTCCTGCTGCCTCAGTTCATCCTCTGGTGGATCATCTTCGGTCCGTTCAAGACGCCTTTGAGTTACTACATCAACGCGGTTTACTGGGACAGGCCCGAGATAATCAATGTGCTTTTCTCTTCGCGTCACGGGCTGCTGAGCTGGCACCCGATGGTTTACCTGGGCTTGATTGGGCTGTTCCTGATGCTGCGCCGCGAGAGGACCGCCGCCGTGGCTTCGATCGGGGCTTTCGCCATCCTGCTCTATCTCAACTCGGTAACTGGAGACTGGTGGGCGGGCGACTCCTTCGGGATGCGGCGCTTCGTGTCGTTCTCGGCGATATTTGCTATCGGCATCAGCGCGTTCGCCGTCTCACTAAAGAGGTGGCTCGGCAAGTGGCCCCAGATTGTGCCGGTCGGGCTGGCGTTGTTTTTCGTTTGGTGGAATCTCGGCTCGCTGGAGATGTATCAGTCGGGCGGCATTTCCCACGACCGGCCGCCGACTTTCCGAACTCTGGCGAGCAAGCAGGTCGAAACGCAGATATACAAGTACGGCCACCCGTTCACCTGGCCCGGGAGCCTGATCCAGGCTTGGGCAATCGGTGGCGGATCGCCCGACGAGGCGGACTGGATTTGTTCAGCCTATCTTTTCTACCGGCAGAATAATCTGGGCGGCCGCATCCATGCTGTGTACCCCTCCTACCGCCAGGGCTTCAGCCAGGTCAGAGGGCGGGAGAATCAGTTCAGGTTGCTGGAGGGGAGGTCGGGCACGCTCTACATCAGCCGCTTCGCCATCTGGCGGAAAATTGCGGCGATGATATTCGACGGCACGCTGCGTGAAGAAAAAATCGAGCCGGGCGAGGTGCCCATAGTGCAGGTGCTGCTCAACGGCGAGCACGTGGGCTTGTTCGCCGGCGAATCGAGGAGCACGCGCAGCTGGCAGCCGGTCTACATTCTGAAGAAGTTCTGGCGCAGGGGGTTGAACAGGATCGATCTGCGGCTGTTCGTCGGCCGCAGGGACAGGCTGGAGTCCTACCGCGCAGAGAACGGCTTCAAGCCTGAGAGCGATACTACGATCAAGGTCAACGAAGGTTTTTTCAGCCTGAGACTCAGCGAGATCCGCTTCTTCAGAGGCAAGAGCACGAGGGAGAAGATCCGGGATCTGTACCGGAGAGAGAGCGAGGCGAACCAGCCATAGTTCGTCAGCGGCAGGTTTCTATCGATACAGATTCCAATCAGCCGTGACGCGCGCTGAGCGCCCGGGTGGCTCACTTCATGCTACACTCCCGCAATTACGATCAGTAAGGAGAGGGCCGGATGTGCGGGCGGTTTGCGATGGCGGTGGAGTTGCAGAGGCTGATGGACGAGTTCTCCTGGCTCGACTGGCCGGAGAATTTTCCGCAGCGATTCAACATCGCTCCGACGCAGCCGGTTGCGGTGGTGCCGAACGACGGGCGCGATACGGTGGAGTTTTTCAAGTGGGGTCTGGTGCCTCACTGGGCCAAGGACCCGGCGATCGGCAGCCGGATGATCAACGCCCGCGCGGAGACGGTGGCCGAGAAGCCCTCGTTCAGGACGGCCTTCAGGAAACGGCGTTGCCTGATTCTATCGAGCGGCTGGTTCGAGTGGGGACAGCCGGAGACAAGCGGGGGGCGCAAGGTGCCCTATTACATCCGTTTGAAGACGGAGAGGCCGTTCGCATTCGCCGGCCTGTGGGAAACGTGGAGGCCGGAGGAGCCGGATGCGGAGCCGCTACGCACCTGCACGATCATCACTTGCGAGCCTAACTCGCTGATCGGGCGCTTCCACCACCGCATGCCGGTGATACTGCCGCCGGAGGCCCATAAGCTCTGGATCGAGCCTGCGGAGAAGGATCCGCAGGAGTTGTTGCCGCTGTTGACGCCCTACCCTACCGAGGAGATGGAGGCCTACCCGGTTTCTACGCTGGTCAACAATCCCCGCCACGACTCGCCGGAGATCATCGAGCCTTCGCAGTAAGACGTTTAGGCGAAATCAGCTTTCGGTTGTGACGAAAAGCGATACGGGCCTGTGGTCGCTGGTCTGCGCGTACTTCGGCTTGCCGGCGTTGATCAACTCGTGGATTTCGTGTTCGACAAAGCCTGCGCCGGCCTTTACGCGGAGCGGCAGGCTGTCATCGACGAGCCCCTGCGTGAAGAGAATGTGATCGAGGAGGATCTTGGGGTTCCTGGCCGGATCTACGAAGTCATCGAAATGGACGGTCCAGCGCAGGCCGTCGTTAAAATCGAAGAGTGCGTGGTTGAGAAAGCGGCGCGCGAAGAAGACATCGCCCTGGATGTTTGAGAGGAGGTCGAAGAAGAGGTAGCTGCGCTCGAAGAATTCCTTTCCGGGTCCGTCGTTGAGGTCTCCCATGACGAAGATGGCGGGGTTGGCGACCTGGTCGAACTTGCGCTCGATGTATGATCGGACGTTCGCCGCCTCGGTGGTGAGCTTGATGCGCGCCTTGAGCGCCTTGCGGATGAAATCCCGGCGCTTTTTTCCGCCGCTTTTCCAGGCGCCCTTTCCGCCGGAGACGAATTTGCTTTTAAGATGCAGGCCGACGAATTCCACCCTGATTCCGCCCCACTCCAGCGCGAGAACCTGTGGATGGCGGTAATGGCGGTGGCGCCGGGCGGTGAAATCGCACCAGTAGTTAACGTTCCACGTCGCTCCCGCGAAGGAGTCCCAGGTTGAGACGGGGACGAGCTCGGTTATGGCGGCCAGCGCGGGTTTGACCAGGAACCAGATCCACTGGTCGCCCCTGATGCCGTAGTCGCCGTTTTGAGACTGGACAGCTACATAGCGTCCGCCGAGAGCCTCAGAGGTGAAGCTATCGATGCGCTCCTCTCCCGCCGGTCCCTCGAGGATACAGAGGATGTCGGAATCCATTTCGACGATCTGCCTGACAATCGCCTCCAGCCTTATACCCATTTGCCGCTCTTTACGAGCGCTCCGCGGGGGATCGTATAGATTGTCGAGATGCTCGATATTCCATGACGTTATTTTTAATTTGCCCATCTTCAGCCTCTCCTCACCTCTGCACCAATCTCCAACTTACAAAACCCCCGTATTTGCCAAAACGGCAAATTTTCCAGCAGTAATTCGTAGTGAGGAAATAAAGGGGCTCAGGCGCTACAACTCATGGGTGGACAATAACTTTCTCCTCGGATCTATCCGATTCAACGAAGTTCCTCAAAGTGCCGGCGTCGTCAGGCCGTTTCGTCACTACTTCCATCCGGCAAACGTCGCCCGCCGGATAAACGGCTTTGACCAGCACGGCGATACGCAGAGCATCATCGGTCGGCAGGATGAAGGTGATTTCCCGCGCCTCGAGCATGGCGCTTCTGATGATTTCCAGCAGGTCGAATTGCGCCGCGAGAGTAAATCTCTCTTCCGTATGCATGGGAGTCCCCTTTCCGAGTTTACTTTAAACCGGAAATCGCACGGGGACAACAGCCCGCCCGAAGGTGTAAATGATTTGACATAGATTTATACGCGATGAAACCAACAAGAAATCATTTGCGTCTTATTTCACAGGGAGGAGGGGTTTATGTTCGAATTATTTTTTCACGAACTGCGGGACAGTCTTTTCAGCGGCAGGCTTGCCGTCGCTTTCTTAGTCATGCTTGTGGCTTTCCTGATCAGCCTGGGGATGATGAGCCAGGAGTACGAGAACCGGCTGGAGAACTACCAAGAGAGCATGTCGCTTTCTGCGGACGATCTTTTCTACAACAAGATCGTCCACTGGGACTATCAAAACGGCGCCGCCGAAAGCTCGGACACGCTCACCTACCCGATGGGGAAGGTGAAGAAGCCCGATCCTCTGCTGTTTTTCTCCAGGGGCATGGACGTTGACATGCGCAAGGCGGTCGAGTTTGTCGCTACGTTTCCGATAATCGATCTCACCTACCGTCCGCTGCAGGATGCGAACCTGCTGAAAGCCCTCTTCTCCGCCCCTGATCTGTTATTCGTTGTGAAGGTTCTTGTCAGCCTTCTGGCAATCCTCTTCGCATACAACCTGATCTGCGAGGAACGCGAGCGCGGCACGCTGAAGCTGCTGCTGGCGAGCGGGTCGTCGCGGACAGCCATTTTCGCGGGGAAACTGCTCGGCGGACTGCTCTCGATCTGGCTGGCATTCACAGCGGCCTTCCTGGTTTACCTGCTCTCCCTTAGCCTCTTGACGCCCGTATCACTCCAGGGCGAGATGCTTGCTAGGATCCTGCTGATTTTTCTCACAAGCCTGTTGCACATTGCCGTGTTCTTCGGCATCGGCGCCCTGGTTTCCGTGTTCACGCGGCATTCCGCCACGGCACTCATTCTGGCCCTCTTCCTCTGGTTGGTGTTCGTATTCGTCCTGCCCGGCCTTTCCTCACTGATCGCCCAGCAGTTCGTTCCAGTCGACAGCCGGCAGAAGGTGGCCAGGATGAAGCTTGAGAAGGCGCAGGAGATGGAGGAGGAGTATGCGCAAGCCCACCCCGACGAGGACCGCGCCAGCACCGCCGGCTACGGTCAGCGGAGCGACGCGATCCGGCAAGAGGTATCGGACGCGCTGCAGCAGATCGACGAGGAGCACCGGCGGCGGCGGGAGTTGCAAGCGGAGTTGACGACCAACCTGGCACGGATATCGCCGATCGGCTCGACAACGTATCTCTTTTCCGCTTTAAGCCACAGCGGAATCGACGACGTGGCGCTGTATCAGAGCGACCTGCAGCGGATAAGAAGCGAGTTGGACGGGCAGATCACGGCACTGCTTAAGAATTTCAGCCTTCAGGAATATTTAGCCAGCGGCTGGGATGTGTCGGATCAGATGGATGGTCTCAGTCTGTTGGATTACAGCAGGAACGCCAGCTTTTCGCAGATGTCGCTGGGAGAAACGCTGTCGTCGGCCTGGATCGATTTTGTGCTGTTGGCAGCCTTCTCGCTGGCAGCCATCGCCATATCCGCAATCCGCTTTAATTTCTACGATCCTCGTTAACGATAGAGGTAAAAAATGATCGCAACGATAGCGCGGAAGGAGTTGTTAACATCGCTGAGGACTGTTCGCTTCGTGGTGGTTGTGCTCGTATGCTGCCTGCTGACGCCGCTGAGCGTGTGGGTTCTTTCCAGCGATTACCAGAGGGAAGTGGAAGACTACGAGGGGCGTGTGGACCTGGAGGAGCGGCGCGAGACGAGCAAGGAGTTCGTGCTCAACGTCAACAAGCCCGTGCCGCAGCTATCGGCGCTCTTCCGCGGCGTCAATCCCGAGTCGATCAACAGCATCACGCTGAAGGTGTTCGTCGGCTGGAACCTACCGATAGCCGCCGCCACACAGAGCATCACACACGGCTTGTTTCCGACGGTGGATCTGACGTTCATTGTCGGGGTGCTTTTGAGCGTGCTGGCACTGATGCTGAGTTTCGACGCTCTCAGCGGCGAGAAGGCCGATGCCACGCTGAAACTGATGATGGCGAACTCAGTCTCGCGTTCCGGGATTGTTCTCGGCAAGTGGCTCGGGCTGGCTGTGACGCTATTTATACCCTTCCTGCTGGGGATTGTCATCAGCCTGTTGGTTTTCTTCTTCACTTCGGGCATCCAGCTGACGGGGGACAACTGGGCTGCCTTGGGCGTGGCATTGTTCGCTTCGCTGGTTTATCTGGCGCTTTTTGTGCTGATCGGCGTGGTGACGTCGGCATTAACGGCGCGGCGCTCGATCTCGATATTCGCATGCCTGGCGGTATGGGGGCTGCTGGTGATCGTGGTGCCGCAGGCGGCCAACGCGGTCTCGGAGATGATCGATCCGGTGCCGACATCACAGGAAGTGGAGAAGAACATCCGGCTGTTTTACAACGACTTCGCCTCGGGGCTGCGCAAGCGGAACATGGACCTCTACGAGCAGGCTAAGCGGGAAGGCTGGGATGACCAGAGGGCGACGATTGGGCAGTACAACAACGCATTGGAGATGGCGATCAAGAACCGGGAGGACGTCAACAGTTTCGAGCGCGATTTCTGGGCGAAAGTTACCGGCCAGGAGAGAATCGGCCGGACGGTTTCCATCATCTCTCCGTTCAGCGACCTGAGTCAGTCGCTGATCGCGCTGGCCGACACCGGGCCCGAAGTGCAGCGCGAGTTCCTGATCCAGTCCTACCGCTACGGCGAGCGCTTCTTCCGCGAGATCCACACGCAGCGGTTCGCAAACCTGGCGGGACCCGGCTACCCGGAACTGATCGCGCAGCAGCCGAAGTTCAGCTTCGAGGGGGTGAGTTTGGCGAGGCGTCTGGAAAACAGCGTGTGGCCTCTGGCTGCGCTGGTGATCATGAATATATTGCTGGCGATTGTCGGCGTGATCGCGTTCAACCGCTACGATGTGCGGTGAGCAGACGGGCGCAGATTATTATTTTTCCCTGGATTTGAATTTCAGCGAGACGGAGTTGATGCAGTAGCGCAGGCCGGTGGGCTCTGGGCCGTCGGTGAAGACGTGGCCCATGTGGGCGCCGCAGCGGCTGCAGATCACCTCGGTGCGCAGCATGCCGGCTTTGGTGTCGACCAGTTCGGCAAGGGCTCCCTGCGAGATCGGCGTCCAGAAGCTCGGCCAACCGCTGCCCGAGTTGTACTTGTTCTGCGAGTCGAACAACTCCTGCCCGCAGCAGACGCAGCGGTAGACGCCGTCGCCCTTGAAGTCATGGTACTCGCCGGTGAAGGGCTGCTCGGTGCCCTTATTCCTGGCCACCCGGTACTGCTCGGGCGAAAGCTGCGCGCGCCACTCGGCGTCGCTCTTTTTCACTTCGAAATTCAAAACTTTGCCATCCTTGTCAACCGGCTTGGCGTTGCCGGACATGCAGACATTGCAGCACGAGGCTGAAAGAATCGAAGTAACTACAATTAAAACGGCCAGCATCAACGCGTTATTTCTCATCGGGATTTCCACCTCGCCGGGGCTATCGATTGAATGATCGCTTTTCATAAAATAAATACAACATCCCTCCGCCCACCACAAGAGGGCGAAAGGTAAGCCGGCGCAATGTTGTGCGCCGGCTCGTATATATAGATCCCTTTCGGGACTATCGCGGCTATTTGAGGTTCGCTGCCTCCTCGATGAACTGCTTAACATCCTCGGTGAAAGCTTTGAGCGTCTTCATCGAAGTGTAAGTCATGTGCCCGGTGTGGTAAACCTTTTGTGTGATGTTATCACGGACGCCGGGCTTGAGCAGCATCTGGTCGAGAGAGTACTCGACGGTGAAGAAGGGGCAGGCGTAGTCGTAGTAGCCCTTGGCGGCGAAGACTTTCATGGCGCGGTTGTTGTTCATCGTCTCTGCGAGCGCTTCGATAACGGAGAATCCGCCGCGTTCCTGGCCCCAGTTCCATCCCCTGAATTCGGAGATTCCGGCCCTGACGGAGTATGGCGTGAGTGTGTCGTAGCCGAGCTCGTCCTTGAGGTAGTTGTGCAGCAGGGGCGAGAGGGTTGTCATCAACTCGTATGAGCCGGTCTCGAAGCGGGCGTCGAGGCGGTCGAGGCTCTTGCCCTCGGAGCGCAACAATTCGTCGCGGAATCCGATGGAGTTGACGCGCAGTTTCTGCTCCATGATGTAGTCGACCGAGAGGCTGGTAAAGCGTGACATTTTTTCAGCGACGGCGCGCATTTCGTCTTCGCTGAGGCTGGAGCCCCCGATCAGTGCGGGCAGGAATTCGGTGATCGCGAACTGCTTGGCCTCGGCCAAAAGCCTGTTGAAATCGGATTGGTATTCCGGCGCGAGTTTCTTGTGGTACCAGGCGGTGGTGGCGTAGGTGGGGAAGTAGAGGGCGAGGCTCATGTTGCTGCCGCCCCAGGTGTGGAGCACGCGGACGTCGTAGGCGGGCGAGATGAAGATGACTCCGTTGACGTTGAGCTTGATGTTGTAGTGGTCCTGGAGCTCGTTGACCAGCATCGAGCCTCGGACGCCGCCGTAGCTCTCGCCTGCGATGAAGATGGGCGAGATCCAGCGGTCGTTCTCGCTGATGTAGAGGCGGACGAAGTCGGCGACTGATACGGCGTCCTCCTCCACCCCGAAGAATTTGCTGTAATCGACGCCGGGCTCGGCGCGGCTGAAGCCGGTGGCGAGCGGGTCGATCATGACGATGTCGGTGAACTGCAGCCAGGTGTATTCGTTGTCGACCAGCTTCGGCGGCGGCGGCAGCGTGTTGCCCTGCTCGTCGAGCAACGCGCGCCTGGGGCCGATTGTCAGCAGGTGGAGGTAGCATGACGAGCTACCGGGTCCGCCGTTGAAGGCGAAGGTGAGCGGCCGTTTGGTCGTTTGTTCGCCGTCCTTGACGTAGGCGGTGTAGTACATGTAGCCGAGCACTCCGCCCTTTTCGTCGCGCATGGTCATGTGGCCGACGGTCGCGGTGTAGCTGAGCGTCTTGCCGTTGATGGTGATCGACTGCTTGGTGACCGAGGGCGGCACGGGTTTGAACGGGTTTTTCTCGGGCGTGATCGGCGTCGTACTCTGCGGCTCGGTTTGCGGTCCGGGGCGGAATTGCGGCCTCCGCTGCTGAGCGTTTGCGCGTGACGCGGCAAAAGTTAGGAGAATCGCCGCCATGAGGCAGAGCGCCAGCGGCAGAATCCCCTTGTGAAACAGTCCTCCTCGCATAAATACCCCCATCGTAATGTTGTTAAAGGACTCTTCAACTCGAATCAATTTTCGTTACAGATGGATATTTTCTCGATGTAACCCCGACCAAATTATCAATTGTGCTGGTGGCGGTCAAGCATTCAGGTGTATTCCTTGCGCTGCGGAAGAATTACTCATGGTGGCAAATGCCGCCAGCAGGTTAGCTTTCGAGGGAATGTGCATAATTGTTACATATCTTGACATTCACGTAACATAAATGTAACTTATGGAGAGAAGGAGACTTATTAGAAATGTCTTCAACGGCCGTTGCCAGGAATCTTGATGATCTCTACAAGCGCGGGGGTCTGAAAGGAACGGATATAGCGAATTTCGTGAGCGTGTCACGCCCGACGGTGTCCCGCTGGAGCAGCGGCATCAGCTCGCCTCCCATTCGGACTCAGACGATAATTGCCGATTTGCGATACGTCGTGGATCGCCTGTCCGACCTATACGAGCCGGATGAAATCCGCCTGTGGCTATACGCGAAGCAGCCCCTCCTGAAGCATCAGCGGGCGATAGACCTGATTCTCGACGATCGCAGCGAAGAGGTGTTGACGCTGATCGAGCGCCTGGATGCCGGAGCGTATTTGTAAGGCATGCGCGATCTGTCGAACAAGCCCCGCGATCTCGATCTCATCGATACGCTGGAGTCGTTTGAGAGGGTTCGGTTCGAGGGAAGTGTCTGGCGCGTGGTCCGGGAGGGGAAGAATCCCGTCGTCGGACAGCGCTCAGGCGGCAGGTGGGATCCCGGGGAGTTTGATGTCCTGTATACGTCGCTGGAGGCAAAAGGAGCGATTGCCGAGATAGACTTCGTGCTGTCTTCCCTGCCGGTAAGACCTTCGAAGGTGAGATTCGTGCTCCGTGAAATCGCTGTGAGGGCAAACAAGGTCCTGGAATTTATCGATATAGAGAGGTTGTCCGATTTGGGCGTCGATATGTCGAGCTTCGCTCGAATCGACTACCAGCGAACGCAGGAGATCGGCGACGCGGCATATTTCCTCGATTCCGAGGGTTTTCTCGTGCCGAACGCCCGTTGGCAGTGCAACAACCTGGTGCTTTTCACGGACAGGCTGACTCCTGATGATTTGGAGTTTCTAAAATCGCTGCCAGTCGATTTCGAGGAGTGGCGAGCTGAAGTCAAGGGAACTTCGCGTATTCGGCGTTTTAAAAAGCCAGGGGATTGATTCCCTACCCCGCGCTTAATAGAAAAGGATCAGTCTTGGAATATCTTCAAATATAGTTTATCCTTCTATATTCATGACTGCACATGATATAGTTGAATATAGCTGATCTTCACACAATTCTGGATTTTCATTCTATGACCCATAACACTGAATCTTGTGTTTATTGCGGCGTGCCATTCGACAACGCCAATAGAAGCAAAGATCACATACCAGCAAAGATTTTTTTCCCTTCCCCTAGACCTTGTGACTTGATAACCGTTCCTTGTTGCCGCCCCTGTAATCAAGAGAGATCAGCTGATGATTTTCACGCAGCATTAATGTTACTTATCAATAGTGCTGTCAGAAGAACGGAAGTAATTAAACAACTTACTAAAAGAGTACTAAATAGTCTAGCTAGGCCTGAGAGCACTGGCCTTCGTTTGGCAATCAGCGGAGGAATAAAAATAATCGACGTTTTCACAGAATCAGGTCTTTTCATTGGTCAAAGACCTGCACTCAGGCAGAATGTGAGACGAATAGAAGATACCATTAGCTGTTACATTAAAGGATTGTTCTTTCATGAGTATGGCTTCAGGTTGCAAGATGAATATGGTGCTGATTCTCGAATTGTACTGACACTTAGTGAGGAACAGGTAGCATCAGTACTCGTTCCTGTCTCGTCACTAGCTACTGCTAGTTGGACAAGAGAATGGAGCGGTGTTTTTGCATATAAAACACAAGCTGCAGAGGATGATCCAAATATTACAGCATGGATTATACGTTTCTTCGATTCAATAGATTTTCTATGCGTTACCCTACCTTTAGAGGATCTTCGTATGAATTACTAATATATCAAATAATAAATCTATAGAAACACCACTCCGCATTATAGGACTGTTCGATCTTTCTACCGATGTGTCTCGCTCGCTCCTTGGACAGCTTTCGTAAAGCTCACAGAAGAAAGGCGATGGGTAAATCCAGAATAAAAGTCTAAGCAAATACCCACAAAGATCTTATATGCCGACGGAATTAGTTAAAACAATCGAGAGTACATTAATGATAAGATGTGGAACCCAAGATTCTTTTAAAGACTGTAATATCGTTTTAATCTTGCCTTTCTCCGGCTTTGTAGATTTAAGTTCATTTGATAGTGTGCTTAGTGAATCAATTAACAATTGCATTTGACTGTTCATAACATCGGTACCACGTTTTTGAGAAATATCAATTTGTGGGCTACTGATGGATGCATTCATTCCTGTAGTAGTCGAGCCTGGTCCTCCACCTACTGCAGATACTATCAATCCTGTTGAACCTTTACTGGCATTGACTAATAGTCCAGTCACATTAACTTCGATATTAAATTGACCCGGAGACTCCTTCAAAGATTTAATCATCGAGTCGATTACAGCGGCAGCTTCTTTGGCTTCCATGATACCTCCTGCAAGAATAAAAGGCCCTCAAGACAGATAATAATTAATACTTTATTTAGGCTATTAAATCAACTAAATGCTTGCTGATCAAAAGGCAGATCCAATTTACAAATCAGAATCTACGAAAAGAACTGACAATGCACACCTCGTACTACGCGCTTTAGGCTTGAGTCAGAGGACTTCTGGTTAGATCCTCACTTTGATGACACTTTAAGCGAAGTCAATTCGCCACATATCTTTAATACAGAATTCCTTATAATGGACAAGCTTGTCATAGTACGTAAGAAATATAGCAACACCTACTTCGAAACTTCGCTCTATGAAGCTGACGTTTTCTCTCAGTATCTATACCACTCGGGTTTGAAGGGGCCTTCGGGGTCGATGCCGAGGTACTGGGCCTGTTCCTTGGTGAGTTTGGTGAGCTTGGCGCCGAGTTTGCCGAGGTGGAGGCGGGCGACCTCTTCGTCGAGGGCCTTGGGCAAGGTGTAGACGCCGATCTCGCGGCGGTTGGTCCAGAGATCGATCTGGGCCAGGACCTGGTTGGTGAATGAGTTGCTCATGACGAAGCTGGGGTGGCCGGTGGCGCATCCGAGGTTGACTAGGCGGCCTTCGGCGAGGACGAAGATTGCGTGGCCGCCCGCCGCGGCGGGGAAGGTCCATTTGTCGACCTGGGGCTTGATGGTGGTCTTCTTGGCGCCGGGATAGGTCTCGAGGCGGTCCATCTGGATCTCGTTGTCGAAGTGGCCGATGTTGCAGACGATGGCCTGGTCCTTCATGGCCTTCATGTGCTCGAGGGTGATGACGTCGCGGTTGCCGGTGGCGGTGACGTAGATGTCGGCGAGGGGAAGGGCGTCCTCGGTGGGCATGACTTCGTAGCCGGCCATCTTGGCCTGGAGTGCGCAGATGGGGTCGATTTCGGTGATGATGACGCGTGCGCCGAAGCTGCGCAGCGACTGGGCGGAACCCTTGCCGACGTCGCCGAAGCCGCAGACGAGCGCGACCTTGCCGGCGATCATGACGTCGGTGGCGCGCTTGATGCCGTCGACGAGGGACTCGCGGCAGCCGTAGAGGTTGTCGAACTTGCTCTTGGTGACGGAGTCGTTGACGTTGATCGCGGAGACGAGCAGCTCGCCGCGCTCCTGCATCTGGTAGAGGCGGTGGACGCCGGTGGTGGTCTCTTCGCTGACGCCGACCCATTCTTCGACGAGGCTGTGCCAGAAGGTGCTGTCCTCGTCGAGGATTTTGCGCAGCCGCTCGATGATGATTTTCATTTCCTTGACGTCGGTGGGTTCGTCGAGGACTGCCGGGTTGTTTTCTGCGGCGTAACCGCGGTGGATGAGGAGTGTGGCGTCGCCGCCGTCGTCGACGACGAGGTTGGGGCCCTTGCCGCCGGGGAACGACAACGCCTGCTTGGTGGCCCACCAGTATTCCTCGAGCGTCTCGCCTTTCCAGGCGAAGACGGGGACGCCGCTTGCGGCGATGGCAGCGGCGGCGTGGTCCTGTGTGGAAAAGATGTTGCAGGAGGCCCAGCGGACGTCGGCACCGAGCTCGACCAGGGTTTCGATGAAGACAGCGGTCTGGATGGTCATGTGGAGGCTGCCGGAGATGCGTGCGCCCGCGAGGGGCTTGTCTTTGCCGTATTTCTCGCGCACGGCCATGAGACCGGGCATCTCTTTTTCGGCGATCTCAATTTCTTTGCGGCCGAAGTCGGCCAGGTCGATATCTTTAACTTTGTAGTCTTTGAACTCGCTCAATGTATCTCTCCTATATCTTCACCGCACCGGGCGGAAGGCGAATACTAAACCAGATTTGCCGTGGTGTGCAAATTGCCGCAGCCGGAAAAGGTCATTGTACCCTCTCCCAATATAAAAACGTAGAGTTCAGGGGAATTATGCCGAGATTTCTCCATTCGCGGCCGGGAGTTGACATATATACGGCCGGAAGGCCTAGCGCCGTGCTTTCGGCGTGATGGTTGATGCTTGAATCGCAGGCAGATGCGTGTAGAATGGGCGACAAGCTTAATCCTGTTACAGACGAGTTGATTGACGCCCGTTGCGGGTGATTCGGGTCGAATTCCTGCACGAAATCAGCTTCCGACCGGCTCAGCGACATATCATTTGACTTAAGTCAATTATTTACCACGGCGGGAGTGTCAGCATGGCCGGCAAGTTTAGCGACAATTAAAACGGGGTGGTGTGCCATGAAGAGACTTGTAGCAAAGATTTCTCTACTGTTTGTTGCTTTGTCAGCAGTCGCTCTGACAGCGGTGTGGTTCGAGCCGCTAAGCCCTCCGGGGCGGGCGATGTCGGAAGACTGCATCGCCTGCCACCAAAAAATAACGCCGTTTGTGGTGCAGGACTGGAAGTTGAGCCGTCACGCGGCCGAGGAGATTGATTGCGCCACATGCCACGGCGGGGAACACACCTCCGCCGCCGACGTGGAGAAGGTGAAGACGGTGACGGCGTCGACGTGCGGCGAGTGCCATGACGACCAGCTCGAGCAGTTCTCGCGTGGCAAGCACAGCATGGCGTGGGCTGCGATGGAGGCGATGCCGTCGACCCATGCCCTGCCGATGGCGCTGGCGCACGGGATGAAGGGCTGCGGCGGGTGTCACAAGCTGGGATTGAAATCGGAGGAACAGATAGCGGCGTTGAAGGCCGAGGGCTCCGTGTTCGGCCACGCCTCGTGCGATGCCTGCCACACCCGCCACACCTTCTCGGTCAAGGAAGCGAGCCAGCCGCAGGCCTGCCAGACCTGCCACATGGGCTTCGACCACCCGCAGTGGGAGATGTGGTCGTCGTCGAAGCACGGTGTGCGCTACCTGCTGAAGCAGAACGGCACACTGCCCAAGGGCACGCCCGCGCCCACCTGCCAGACCTGCCACATGGCCGGCGGGGACCACGAGGTGCGCACGGCGTGGGGATTCCTCGCGGTGCGGCTGCCGCTGCCCGCCGACGAGCAGTGGAAGAACGACCAGGTGACGATTCTGCAGGCTCTCGGGGTCCTCGATCCGGAAGGTAATCCGACCGGGCGACTGGACGTGGTGAAGGCCGCCGACGTGGCGCGGCTGACGCAGGAGGACTTCGACCGCGAGCGCGGCAAGATGATCGCCGTCTGCGGCGACTGCCATTCCGAGAATTTCGCGCGAGGCGAGCTGGCCAAGGGCGACGACATGATCCGCCAGGCCGATCACCTGCTGGCCGAGGCGATCAGGGAGATCGCCGACCTCTACAAGAGCGGCCTGCTGAAAAAGCCGGAGGGCTATGCCCACGCGTTCCCCGATCTGCTCTACTTCCACGACGCGCCGACCGTGATGGAGCAACGCCTCTTCGAGATGCACCTGAAGCATCGCATGCGGGCGTTCCAGGGCACCTTCCACGCCAACCCCGACTACGCCCTGTGGTACGGCTGGAGCGAGATGTTGCGCGACCTGACCGAGATCAAGGAAGAGGCCGCTCGCCTGCGCGCGGGCAAATAAGGAACAGCGCTCCGTTCTGAAAGGGTGCGTTCAATACATGCGGGAGGGAGAGACCGCTGTGCGTCTCTTCCTCCCTTTGCTGTCCGAGCGCCCATTACCGTGTTTGCCGACGGCAAAGAAGTAACTGGAAACTATCCGATGCGGGTGGAAAAGTGCTGCGTGTTTAGCCGAGGATACCCTTGAGGAGGTATGCCACGGCGAAGCCGGCGTAGTTGCCGACGGCGTAGCCGAGCAGTCCGGCGGCGACGCCGGGCAGTGCGAGTTCCTTCCAGCCTTTGATGTTGGCCAGCGCGAGGACGGTCGGCGGCCCGGCTTTGGTGGCGACAGAGGCCATCGTCAGGACCCTGATGTCGATGCGGAAGAGCCTGCCGACGCCGTAGATGACGAGCATGTGGACGACCATGATGACCATCACGTAAACGAAGAGTATCGGGGAAAGAATGACCGCCTTGTAGAAGTTCATCATCGCGCCGATGGCGGCGAAGAAGAGATAGAAGGCGAGGTTGCCGAGCTCCATCGTGCCTTCCAGCGTTGAGACGAATTTGAACTGTGCGAGGATGAGGGCGAAGGTGGTGATGAGGAGGATGGTGGGGAGCTGGGGGATGTAACGGCTCAAGAACTCGGTGTTGATCCAGCCGCTTACGAACATGATCAGCAGCGCGAGGAAGGAGAGGGCGACGATATCGAAGATCTTGAACGCCGGCGGCGGCTTCCCGCCGGGATGGGCGGCTTCGGGCGCATCCGGCTGGTGCCAGACCTTCGCTACGGGATAGAAGCGCTGCAGCAGGTTGGGCACTAAAATCCAGATGGCGAAGAGGGGGAAGAGTGTGAGGTTGTCGACGGCGTTGGCGGCTGCGAAGAGGTCGGGGCGGCCGATGTCGAGTCCGGACCAGAGGGCGAAGAAGTTGAGGCTGCCGCCGATGTAGGTGCCAGTGTAGGGTCCGGCGAGCTTCCAGGAGTCTGCGCCGAGTGCGCCCTGGAGGAAGGGGTCGAGGAGCAGCCCCGCCGCGAGCACGCCGACGACGGTGCCTACGCTGGCGATGCCGAAGGCCACCAGCAGCGGCAGGCCGGTCTGGGTCAGGTCCGAAAGCCTGACCTGGAAGAGGACGATGCAGACGGCGAAGGGCACCGCCAGGCCGATGAGCGTCTCGTAGAACGGCGACTCGGTGGTGATGATGCCGGTGTTGGAGACGATCGCGCCGATGAAGAGAATCAGCAGCACCGGCGAGAGCTTGCGGGCAAACCTGAATTTCTCGACCAGGAAGACCGAGATGAGCACGACACCCAGGAGGACGATGAAAAGCTGGAACGGCTCTTGGATCATGTTCGTATCCCTCCGCGGCGAGGTATGTTTATGCTTGATTATCTTAGCAAAGAGTGTGCCGGAAAGGGGGGAAACTACGGAAAAACCACGCATGGCTCCATCATACGCGAGTGATAACAGCCTTGTTAAGAATGGAAGCGAGAGTTTTTAGGTGAATCGCTCCCTTGAAGACTACCAATTACCAATGATGATTGTCGATTAAACCAGTTTAAGAGAAGTTAAGGTACCCAACTTGAGTCTATCCGATATATTACAGCTTCCCTAAAAAATGATAGCCCTTTCAAAATATATCGCGACAAAGCCTCCTCACATTATTATATTCTATGATGAGTTAACTACGAGCATTTATTAATCTTCTTTGGAGTACGACGCTATGGAGAACAGCCAATTCCCTGCCGCCAAAGTCGACTGGGTGAAATTCTACGAAATAATTAATAAAGGTGGACCAGTTGCCATATCAATCGTTGGGGCCTCTGTTCTCGACGAGCTTCTAAGACGACTCATCGTACATTTTGCTCAGAACAGAACATTGGGCAAGAAGCTAGTAAACAAAGATGGCCCTGCCAATACTCTTCGTAATAAAATATTACTATCTTACAGTCTTGGACTCATAACAAAAGACGAATATAATAACCTTGAATCAATAAGAAATATTAGGAATGAATTTTCACACTCATTGGGGAAATCCAATTATGATGATAATACAATTATCAGTTATTGTAACAAGCTAACAATGCATGGTGATTTGCAGTTTGTTCAAGCATTATCTGGTCACGAACGATTGAAGTATATATTGGTGTCTATGTCTGCAAAGTTAGCTTTGCGGCAAACAGTGATAAAATCTCAATCAAAATTTGAAAAATACATAGAAAATTATATGGCTGACACGAAGGCAAGCATAGGAAAATAATTCGCACATGGGATTTATAAATCGCTTGTTACTCACCCCTTTAGGATTCTTTTATTGTTTAGATTAACCGCCTCCCGTGTAGCTCTGAGCTTACCCCGGGCTACTGTTGGGCTTTCCCTTCAGTAAAAACGGAAATAGGGTTTTTAATAAGTCGACAGATACAGGCAGGACTCCCCGGCAAAGAATCAAAGGTTTAGGATTGGCCGCAAATCGCTCAATCGAAATAGAAACGCTGGTAGCCTCCGGTACCCGTTAGGTTAAAATAGTAAGAGGGAACCAAAGTGAGCGAGTGGTTGGTGTCCCCAGCGGGATTCGAACCCGCGTTGCCCGCGTGAAAGGCCGGTGTCCTAGACCTGACTAGACGATAGGGACACCGTCTGGTGGGCCGTGCTGGAATGGAACCAGCGATTCTCCGTTATTCAGGAAAAGTTCGCCGTTAGCAGATAAATTCAGGGCGGCTCGACAGGAACTTAGAGGCGTATAAAGCTATCCGCAGGATATAAGGCGGGTGGGAGAATAAGTTTGGTGTCCCCAGCGGGATTGGAACGCGCGTTGCGGGGGTGTTGATCCGTAGGGCGAGTGGATGTGTGGTTATTGCGGGAACGACTGCATCAGGCTGACTATGAGAATCCTGAAGAGCTATAAGCATTAATGAATTGAAGGGATGGTGCTCTTCGCACATCAAGTTTCAGGATTAAAGACGGGTCGAATGATCCGCCGCGGCGGACGACGCCTACGTTCGGGTTGATCATATAAGGGGGGGCTAGAGAAGGTTTTTGGGGAGGTCAAAGCGTCTGATTATTGCTGAAATGACTCCTCTAGATAGCTCGGTGTTCTCTCCATGGCACTTGATGGGATAGGATTCGGGGTGTCCATTAATATCGGGATGATAAATCATCCTTTCGCTGCTTTTACCCCTGTTGATCCAGAATTGAAAACGAGAATCGTACTTCCTCAGAATCTTCACCAGTTCACGATATTTGTGCGGATTAGCCATCTACCGACTGGAAATGATCCTTGTACTGGGCCGCGATCACATGTGGCGGGGGGAGAGGCATGCCCCTAATGGCAAAGTCCTCTTCCTCAGACTCGAGACCGAATCTCTGAATACTCTTCTCCCTCAACCCTTGATAGAGCATGAAGTACTTCGGATCGGAGGGTTTGAATATCATGCTCGGCTGCTTCTTGAAGAGAGCAAAACCTATCTGCATATTGACTAGATCAAACAAATCATCCTGCGCCGAATCAAATGTGTCCCCGTAGCCCCTGATATCCATCTCCAACGCAAGCGCAACCCACTCGTCTTCTTCCCTGTAACCGAGAACGCTGAGAAAGATTCCGAGGGGCTCGTTCGTCCACACTTTTTCCTTACTCATAGCAAATACCCAAGTGTGTAAGTCATCATATTGTTGCCGGCAACCATGATATCCTCAAATTAGACGTCGTCAATAGTATGACGTTCCGCGCAGAATAAACAAGTGACCAGCCCCACAGGTGGCCGCCACCTAATTTTAATGGACGGTAACAGCCGGAATGCAGCCTGGTCAATCCGCCGGGCTACCGTTGATGCATGTCATTCACCCCGATTATCCCAATCTTTCATGCGGGGTGTGACAGAAACGATGATTAGTGCCTGTTTTTCGATCTTCATTTTTATGGAAGCGTGGAAATCCTGCATATGCCTAGGAAGTGAGCCGGTTTGCTACAGGAATGATAATAAATGAGGATATGGTGTCCCCAGCGGGATTCGAACCCGCGTTGCCGGCGTGAAAGGCCGGTGTCCTAGACC
>CBFCZO010000032.1:0-31889 GCA_965602675.1 uncultured bacterium
GGTGCAGAGTCGATTGGGCAGGGCATCGGCCTCGATGCCGGTGTCGTCGGTGACGTACCACGGCGAGTTGTTGCAGTTCTGCAGCCAGCCGCTCGCCGGGTTGATCAGCCTGGGGAGCTTTTCGAAGGGGATGTAGGGGCCCCACTTGGCGCGCGGGTCGTCGCCGGGGACGGCCCTGCTCCAGTCGAGTTCGGCGCTGCGTTCCGGGCTCAGCGCGTTGTAGAAGTATCCGATGTTGCCTTGCGTGTCGGCGGCGACGACGTTCTGCAGGTTGAGGCCAGGCATGCGGAAGGCCTCGAACAGTTCCTCGACGGACCCGGCACGGTTGACTGCGTGGAACTGCTTCAGAACGCCGGTTTCGCCCAGGCCGGCCAGGCGCGCCGCGTAGGCGACGCCGTTATGGACTTTAATGACGGGGCCGTGGTGTGTGGCGTTGAATGTCACGCTTTCCTCACGGAAGCCGTCTTCGGTTCTGATCTTGAAGGTTTCGGTCCACTGTTCGAACTCGCGCCATCCGTCGGCGGCGCGGTAGCGGTCGGGATTGTCGGGATCGATCTCCTCGGCGAAGACGTCGGCCAGGTCGGGGAAGTTGACGGTGAGGCTCCAGGCGACCTTGCCGTTGTGGCCGAGGGCGATCATGGGCAGGCCGGGGACGACCGCACCGACGACTGATAAGTCCGGCGTGATGAGGTGCGCTTCGGTCCAGCGGTACATGCCGTCGAACGACAGGTGGGGATCGAGGGAGAGCAGGGCGTTGCCGCTTTGGCTGCGTCCGGGAGCGACGGCAAACTGGTTCGAGCCCACGCCTGTTCGCCTCAGGTCGGCCATGGGGGAGTTGCGCGACATCAGCGCGAAATCGAGGTTGATCATCAGTGCCATCGCCAGCACGTCGGCTGGCTCGAGCGACGTCACCCATGCGGGCAGCTTTTCACGCTGCGATTCGACAAAGCTGTTAACGCCGGCGCAGTAGTATTCGAGCAGCGATAACTCCTCGTCAGACAATTCGGGTAGTTTTTCGTCGGCCAGCTTGCGCAGGCGGAACATGCGCACAGCCTGGTCGTTTTCCAGCGCGTTTTCGCCCGCGAGCTCGGCAAGGCGTCCCTTGGTAGTGAGGACCGACGAGAAGATCTGCTTTGCGCGGTCGGCGGCGACGGCGTAACCGAAGCCGTACATGAGATCTTTTTCGTTGAGGGCGTAGATATGAGGCACGCCGCTTTCGTCCCTGACGATGCGGACCTTTCCTTCGGCAGGGTAGAGGTCGGTCTCGGGAACGGGTTGGCAAGATATCAGAGTGATAAGGGTGGCAAGCACCAAACCCAGAAGCATTCCGGCTTTTTTCATCGATCCCCCCCGTTTGGGTACTAAAATTTATTTGTTCAGAGTCTAACCCGGCCGTGCATTGCAGGCAAACCCCGATTCGGGATAAACAGGGGGAAATAATACTTGTAGCAAAAGTTTCTCAACTGCTTTTGTTGCCTTCAGTTATAAGCATGTTGAAAAAAGGCGGCATATTGGGCATTCTTGACTTTGGACATTTTTTGCACCAAAATATGTATAGGCGAAGTCATATAAATGGGGTGATGCATCTGCCTGATCTCAGGGATCAGGTTGTGAATCTTTGTACAGGAGCAGATTTCACTCGTATCCCTCCCCTTCCGCCGCCGCTCTGAAGCCCTCGGTTGCCTAAGCATTCACCGATTCGGAGCGGCGGCTTTTTCTTAT
This sequence comes from uncultured bacterium, assembly GCA_965602675.1. Lineage (GTDB taxonomy): Bacteria > Acidobacteriota > DATKUA01 > DATKUA01 > DATKUA01 > DATKUA01. The sequence continues at coordinate 1,723 of CBFCZO010000032.1, forward strand.
CCCGAGGTTTTACGGAAGCGCCGAGGGGCAGGTGGGCCGCTTTGTCGATGGTGTTTTGCCCGCCGGCAAGTTTTGGGAGCAGCTTATTTGAGGGAGCGTTCGAGGCGGCGCAGGCCTTTAAGGTCCCTGGCGGCTTCCGGTAGTAGTTCGTTGGCGACGCGCAGGCAGCGGCCGGCAAGATCGGGCTTTTCGTTTTCCTTGAGGATCTGGCCGAGCGCGTAGAGATGGTAGGTGTAGCGGTTATCGCTGCGGCTTGCCGAGATGATCGCCTCGGCGGCCTGGTCGAAGTGCCCGAGCTTGAGGCAAAGGCGTCCGCGCTTGATGAGCTGTTCGGGGTTACCAGGAGCCTTATAGAGAATCCGATTGGAGAGGTCGAGAGCTTCCCTGACCCGCCCTTCGCTCTCATAGACGGCCGCGAGGTTATCGAGGGCGTCGAGGTATTCGGGATTAAGCTTGAGTGCTTGCTTGAATGCGGCCGCCGCCTTTTCGACTTCGCTGATTTTCTGGTAGAAGCTGCCTAGCTTGTTGAAGTAGTCGGCGTAGGCCGGGTAGACGGAGATGAAGGTTTCGAAGACTCCGACGAGAGCGCTGAGGCATGGCTTGTCGTAGATCGGATCGAGAAAGGTGAAGTGCTCGCCGTATGAGATGTCGAGTTCGAGCATTCGCTGGTGCTCTTCGACGGCGCGCGAATCCAGGTAGGCGATGTCGTCGAGGATTTCTTTGGGCAGGTTGTCCCGCCGAGCCAGCGGCTCTCCATCGGTTGGGGAACCATTGATGCCCAGTTTCTCGAGGCGCGTAAGTATGGTGCTGGTGAGTCCATAGTAGAAAAGCAGCTCGGTGTTCTCGGGGCAGTTGGTTACGCCGTCCCTGAAGATTTGCTGCGCCGCCTTGTAGTCGAAGGCCCTGATCTGTTCGAGTCCGAGCAGGAGGATGGCGTTGGCGTACCTGGGGTTGAGCTCCACCGCCCTTTTGAAGCTCGCGATCGCCTGGTCGACATTGATCTCCTTGCCGTAGGCGATGCCGCGGATGTGGTGGAAGTCGGGGAAGAGCGGGTTGCGCTCGATCAGGATTTCAATGATGCGTTTGGCATCTTCGGTCAGATCGGCCTTGATATTGATTTTGGCCAGGTTGAAAAGAATGTCGTCCCGCCCCGGTGCGAGATCCCTGAGTTTCTCGAGTTGCCGGATGGAGGCGCCGTATTGCCCGACGTGGTGGAAGGCGTGGGCGATGTAGTTACGGCAGACCATATCATCCGGGGTCGCTTCGAGTGCTTGCTGGCAGAATCGAATGCAGCGAATGTAGTCGCGCTGGTAGAAGGCGAGCAGCGCGGCGTTGCGCAGTGAGCGGTGGAAATAGAAGTTAGAGAGGCGGCCGTAAAGTAGGCTCGCGCGGTAGATGCCCTCACGAATCAGGCCGAAGGCACTGGCGGCGTCCTCGTACTGGCCCGTGTTATAGAGCTTGATGCCCGTGAAGTACTGCGCGCTGGTGAGCGGCTGGAAGAATCGTCGGAAGAACCTGGTGACGATGTTGGGCATCAGCTGGAGCCCTTACGCCTGAGTACGGCGCTGAATGTGCGGAAGAAGATTTCGAGGTCGAGCATGAAGGATTGGTTGTCGACGTAAATCAGGTCGAGCTGGATCCATTCGTCGAAGGAGATTTCGTTGCGGCCGCTGATCTGCCAGATGCATGTGAGGCCGGGTTTGACGCTGTGTCGTCGCATCTGGTTTTCTTGCATGTCCGCAACTTCGACAACCGGCAGGGGCCGCGGTCCGACGATGCTCATATCGCCCCTCAGAATGTTGAAGAGCTGGGGCAACTCATCGAGGCTCCAGCGGCGGATGAAGCGCCCCACGCGCGTGAGGCGGGGGTCCTCGCGGATCTTGAAGACGGGGCCGTCCATCTCGTTTGCCGCCATCAGCGCCTGCTTCAGATACTCGGCATCCATGCGCATCGACCTGAACTTGAACATGGTGAAGGGGATGTTGTATTTGCCGACGCGAAGCTGCCTGAAGACCACCGGCCCGCGCGATTCCAGCTTGACGACGAGAGCGACAATGAGGAGAACGGGCGAGAGCAGGATGATGGCGATAAGGCTGACGAGGAAATCAAAAAGTCTCTTTGCGAAGAGTGACAGAGCACCCTTGTGGCGCCCGCTCTCGGCCCAAAAGGCGTCGTCAAAAAGCGCCATCCTGTTTCGCTGAACCGCGTCCCGCTGCGCCTCTTCGTGCTTTGATGTGGATTTCCCTGCAGTTTCTGGAGGCGTACTGAGCTCTTTCGATCGCGGCAGGTCCGCGTTTGATGCAGGTATCTTGTTTTCAGACATGACCTTCTGAAAGCCCACCCTGTTCACCGTAAGTATAACATAATAGGGAACTTCTGACAACGAGGGTGCCAAACCGGCGAACGCGAGCGGCAGAGTCGGGCCGATTGTTGTTCCACCGGGGATTATTAATAGTGCAAGCGGCTGATTCGTTCAAGCTTATTGGCGATATTGCCGAAAAGAATGTATGAGGGGTTCCGATAACTGCGAGGTTTATGGGAACTATATCGCCGTTTACGTCATTTGCACTGGAGGCGGTTGAGCCGAGGCTCATCGTCCGGGCCGGGCTGTCTCTGGATGAGCAGCTGGGGGTAATTGCCGACAGGCAGGTGAGGTACGTAGGCCTGGAGTCGTTCAGTGCGGTCGAGGACCTGATGTCGTCGGGGGCGACGTTCGCGAACCAGCTGTCTGAGATTTACACGAGCATCGGCGTCAAGAGCGGCGAGCAGCAGTTCATGACGATCCGCGAGTTCAAGGAGGGCGGCGGTAACGTGCTGCTGCGCTCAGGGATACTCAGCAGGGGAATCATGCAGGTCGGCATGATCGCGCGAGGCCTGCTGACGGAATCCATCGTGTGAAGTGCAATCCCGGGTTTTCCCGAAGCTTCCCTCGATAAATCTATCTAAACAGCGCGATTTTGGTCTATATTGAGGATGGAGCTTTCTTGTCGCTCCATAGATCCGCAGCGCAAATAATCCTGAGGAGGAATGATGCAAGAGAAGATAAAGGCAATCCAAGCCCGCCTGGCATCGGAGGGTCTCGACGGCTGGCTGCTATACGATTTCCGCGGCTCCAATCCTTTCATTGCTCAGTTCGCCTTGTTCAAGGGCATCCTGACGCGCCGCATTTACCTGCTGATCCCTCGCGAGGGCAAGCCGGTGGTGCTGGGTCACAAGATTGAGGAAGGCGGTTTCGCGGCCGACTGGGCCGAGCTTCGCACTTACAGCGGCTGGGAGGCGATGGAAGAGGAGTTGAAGCGGATGTTGGCAGGCCGCTCGGCCGTGGCGATGGAGTATTCGCCCGGCAACGCGGTGCCCTATGTGGCCTTCGTCGACGGGGGAACGCTGGAGATGATCCGCTCGCTGGGCGTCGAGGTACTCAGCAGCGCGAACATGGTCCAGCATTTCAGCGCCCGCTGGTCGCCGGCAGGCCTGGCGAGCCACCGCGAAGCCGCGAATCTTCTGGTCGGGCTGCAGCGCGAGATGTTTGAGCTGGCGGCGGGGGAACTTTCGGCCGGGCGCGAGATCAACGAGTTTGAGCTTCAGCAGGAGATTCTGAAGCGATTCAGTGAGGCCGGGATGGAATGGGAGCACGCGCCGATCGTCGGCTCCGGGCCGCGCGCGGCGATGCCTCATTACGAGCCGTCGGTGGAGGAGCACTACCCGATCGAGCGGGGCGAGATCCTGCTGCTGGATATTTTCTGCCGCAAGGTGGGCGGCGAAGACACGATCACTTCCGACATCACCTGGACCGCCTTCATGGGCGAGCCGCCGGTGCCGAAGGAGATCCTCGAGGTCTTCCAGGTGGTGATAGCGGCGCGAGACCGCGGCGTGGAGTTCATCCAGGAGAATCTGTCGGCGGGGCGGCCGCTGAGCGGGGCGCAGGTGGACGACCAGGTGAGGGCTGTGATCGAGAACGCGGGCTACGGCCGCTTTTTCACGCACCGCACCGGACACAGCCTGGGGCACAGGGTCCACAGCGACGGCGTCAACATCGACAACCTGGAGACGCGCGACGAGCGGCTGCTGGAGCCGGGGCTCGGCTTCACCATTGAGCCGGGGATTTACCTGGAGGGCCGCTTCGGCGTGCGGAGCGAGATCAACTGCTACATCACCGAGGGCGGCCTGGAGGTGACGACGCTGCCTCTGCAGACCGAACTGCCGGCGATGCTTTGAGGCAGCCTCGCGGCATTTGCTTTACTCATTCAGATTAATCAAGGCTTTGAGCCAGGCGTGGGCGAAACGTCCCAGTACGCGGCAGGCTCGGAAGGAGTTGGCGAGCAACCGCGGCGGTAGAATTCCGCGCGCGCCCTCGGCGGCTGAGAAGCGGTAGCGGGGGAAGTTGTGGGCCAGGGTGTCTGAGACGACCTTGAGTCCGGTGATCGGCACCCCCAGTTCCTGTGCGGCCGCAGCAAGAGCGGCGAATTCCATGTCGACCAGATCGTAGCCGGCCGCGCCGAGCTTGCGTTTCTCGCTTATGGTGCCGACGAAGGAGTCGACGGTGAGCAGGCGCGCCCTTCTGACCCGTTTGCCGGATTTTATGTGTTCCACGAGCGGCCTGTCGGGGTTGTTGTAGACTTCCGCGAGGCGGACGGCCTGTTCGATGGAGAGGTTTTCTGCGTCGCCCCGCCAGAGCCCGGCCGAGGAGACGACGAAGGGATCGCCGATGCGGAATTCACGGCGCAGTCCCCCAGCGAGTCCGATGAGCAGAACCTTGTCGGGGCTGAAGCTCGAGATCGCCAGCCGCAGGCCCTCGCAGGCTGCGTGGCGGCCGATGCCGATGCGCGTGAGGACAAGCCGCCGGTCGCCGAGCAGGGCTTCCCTGGCGTCAGGAGTTTTCCCCGGCAGGCGTGTCAGGCGGCCTAGGCCGCGTCCAAACGCGCGCAGCTCGATGCCCATCGCCGCTGCTATTAATATCGGCTGAGTCACTTTCTCTCCCGTTGACGCCGGCCCCGCCGCGAGCCAATAATTGCTGTAGGACCTGATATGAATTCTACCAAGCCTGTCGCCGAGCTTACAACGGCAGTCGGCTGCCTCAAGGGCATCGGCCCGAAACGCAAGAAGGATCTTGAGCGCGCCGGCATCCGCACGATCGAGGATCTGCTGTTCCACCTGCCGTTTCGCTATGAGGACCGCCGCACCGTGCGCGCGATATCTTCGCTGCGTGCGGGGGAGCGAGCGCTGTTCGGCGGGGAGGTTGTGAGCGCCGAGGTGCAGAAGACGCACCGGAGGCGGTTTTCCATCTTCAGGGCGGTGATCGAGGACGAGAGCGGTCGGATGCTGGCGATGTGGTTCAACCAGCCGTACCTGGCCGACACGATCAAGCCCGGCTACAAGATCAGCCTTTTCGGCGAGGTGCGGGCCTCGGGATTCGGGGGAGGAATACTCGAGGCGCAGAATGCGCATTTCGAGATCGGCAAGGACGCGGAGGGGGAGGCCGGGGTGGTGCCGGTTTACGAGAAGGTGGGGTCGGTGCCGGGGCGGGTGATCAGGCATGCGGTGGGGGACCTGCTCGAGCGCTACAGTCTGCCGCTGCCGACCTCCGTGCCGCCTTCGGTGTTGGAGCGGCTGGGATTGTTGGGTTCCGAGGAAGCCCTGCGGCTGATTCACGCTCCGCCGCCCGATGCCGACGTGGTCAAGCTCAACGCATGGTGCCATCCGGCGCAGAACTCACTTGTTTTCGAGGAGTTTTTCATGCTGCAGGCCGGCCTGGCGTTGCGGCGCCGGACGGCGCGTGAGGAGACGAAGGGGATAGCTTTCGGGACGTCGCCGCAGATCCGCGAGACGCTGCTCAAGATGCTGCCTTTCCGGCTCACCGAGGGCCAGCGGCAGGCATTCAAGGAGATCGTCGACGACATGACCTCGGCGCAGCCGATGAGGCGGCTGCTGCAGGGCGACGTGGGCTGCGGCAAAACGATCGTTGCGCTGCTGGCGGCGGCTCTGGCGGTGGAGAACGGCTACCAGGCGGTACTGATGGTGCCGACGGAGATCCTGGCCGAGCAGCATTTCGCGAGCGTGCGCAGCCACCTCTCGCACACGGAATACCGGAGTGAGCTGTTGACCGGCAGCCTGGCGGGGGGTGAGAAGGAGCGGGTGCGGCAGGGTGTCGCGGCGGGAGATGTCGATCTGGTTGTCGGCACGCACGCGCTGATCCAGGAGGGCGTGGAGTTCCGGCGGCTGGGCCTGGCGATCATCGACGAGCAGCACCGCTTCGGCGTGCTCCAGCGGGCGAGACTGATGGAAGGCGGCGCGGAGGCGGAGCCGGACGTGCTGATCATGACCGCCACGCCGATCCCGCGCTCGCTGACGCTGACGGTTTTCGGCGACCTCAGCCTGTCGATAATCACGGACATGCCGCCCGGGCGCCAGCCGGTGGTGACGGCGGCGCGCAGCGAGCGCAGCAGGGGGCGTATCAACTCATTCCTGGAATCGCAGATGAAGGAGGGCAGGCAGATTTACGCGGTGGCGCCTGTGATCGAGGAATCGAAGAGCGGCGAGTTGCAGACTGCCACTGAGCTCCACGAGCGCCTGCAGCGTACTTTTCCCCGCCGGAAGGTCACACTGCTGCACGGCCGGATGAAGCCGGCCGAGCGCGAGGCGGCGATGAAGGCGTTTGTCGGCGGCGAGATCGATGTGCTGGCCTGCACGACGGTGATCGAGGTGGGGGTGGACGTGCCCAACGCGACGGTGATGCTGATCGAGAACGCCGACCGGTTCGGGCTGTCGCAGTTGCACCAGTTGCGGGGCCGCGTCGGCCGCGGCGAGCACCGCGGCTACTGCATCCTGCTCTACAGGCCGGGCAGGGGAGAAAACGCAAGGCACCGGCTGGAGATCATGGTCAAGACCACCGACGGCTTCAAGATAGCTGAGAAGGATCTCGAGCTGCGCGGGCCCGGCGATTTCTTCGGGACGCGGCAGAGCGGGATGCCGACGCTGCGTGTGGGCAACATCATCAGGGACGCGGAGGTGCTTCAGGCCGCCCGCCGTGAGGCTTTCAAGCTGATAATCGAGCCGGGCTCGGGCGAGGCAGATGAGCGCCGGGAATTGATCGAGACGGTTCGCAGCCATTGGGAGCGGCGTTACGGGCTGGTGCTGATCGGATAGGCGGCTACGGCAAGGAATCATGCTTGCTGTTTTTACGGAGGGACTTGCGGGCTTCGTACCTGTCTTCGAGTTTCCGCACCCATTTTTTCTCGAAAATATCCACTGTGGAGAGGACGAGGTAGGAGAAGAGTGTTGTGAGCAGGGCGAGCGGGTAGTTGCCAATGCCGACGGCGACGCCCAGAGCGCCCATCGTCCAGATCGATGTGGCTGTTGTGAGGCCGTGAATGGCGCCGCGGGCCTGAATGATGGCGCCGGCGCCGAGGAAGCCGAGCCCGCCGACGATCGCTTCGACGATTCGCAGGGGGTCGACGCGCGTCACCCCGCCGACACCTGCGCCTGCAGAGCCTCGTGCGAAAAGGTCCATGCCGAGGAGAGTGAAGATGAGCGAGCCAAGGCAGACGAGCATGTGGGTTCGCATGCCGGCGGTTTTCCTGCGCCGCTGGCGCTCGATGCCTACAACTCCGGATAACAGCATTGCCACGAACAACTTGAGCGTGTATTCGCCCCAAATGTTGAGATCCAACAAGCCAGGAGCCATGGCGGCAACCTAAAGGATAATTTAAACGATAATTATAGCATACCGGGCTTTGGAAGCGGCTATTGCGCTAGCTTGATTCATAAAAATATTGATATTGAAATTTCCGTTTTTTCATTTTGAAACGTTTCATTAAGCGGGACTTGATGTGTGGCAAGTTTGCCTGCGAGCCTTGACGAACCCTTGGCCCGCAGGCGGGGACGGGGTTTCGGCTTCGTCCCTCCCTTTTTGTCTTTTTGTTGGTTTAAATCGCAAAATTACCAAGATATACAAGGAATTGACCGTTTCCGCCGATTGACCGCAAGTTGCTGTGTATGTTATAGTACGGTCGGTCATCCAACTATAAGGAAGCACAGAGTTTATGCCGAATTTTCTAGCTCAGGGAGCGGTGGAATCGCAAGTCGAAACCGATCTGATATCGATGATCTTACAGATGGGCCCGATCGCGATGGGTGTGCTGATCGTGCTCGTTGTTTTCAGCGTGCTTTCGTGGGCGATCATCCTCGAGAAGTGGCGGGTGATATCGCGCGCCCGCAGGCAGAACCGCTCGTTCCTGAGGGTATTCCGCCAGAGCACGAAGTTTTCCGAGGTGCTTGATTACAGCAAGCGCCTGCCTTACAGCCCGCTGGTCGGGCTTTTCCAGGCGGGCTATAACGAGCTTCGTTACCAGCTCGGCAGGGCCCAGGTATCGCAGATGGAGTCGGCGGTGCACAATCCCGACGGCGCGTCGGTGAAGGGCCGGGTGAAGATCCGCAATCTGGAGGGCATCAACCGCTCGCTGCAGCGGGCCTCCTCAGTGGAGGTGAACAAGCTGGAGCGCTCGCTGAACTTCCTGGCGACGACGGCCGGGGCGACGCCCTTTATCGGTCTGTTCGGCACGGTTTGGGGCGTGTTCAACGCGTTCCGCAACATCGGGGCGGAGGGCTCGACGTCGCTGGCGACGGTGGCTCCGGGCATTGCCGAGGCGTTGATCGCGACGGCGGCGGGGCTGTTCGCGGCGATCCCGGCGCTGATCGGCTACAACTTCCTGCTCAACAAGATCAAGGTGATTTCCTCCGAGATGGACGACTTCAGCCTGGAGTTCATCAGCGTGACGGAGAGGAGCTTTATCGACAGCGTACCCATCGGGTCCGGCGGAACATCCGCCTCCTGAGGTGGTCTTTAATTCGGAGTATTGGGCCGGATGGCTTTCCAGACCGACAAGAAGCGCTTCACCGGCGCGTTGAGCGACATCAACGTCACGCCGCTGGTCGACGTGACGCTGGTGCTGCTGATCATCTTCATGATCGCGGCTCCTGTGGTGCTGCAGGGGCTGGAGACGGAGTTGCCGCGCGCGATGGTCAGCGACATGGAGTTGGAGAGCGACCAAGTGGTGATCACGGTGACGGCTGAGCGGGCGGTGTTCATCAACCAGGATCCGGTCAACCGCGACAAATTCGTCGACCGGCTGCGCGAGAGCCTTGCGGCTGCGGGACGGCGTTACGTTTACCTGCGCGCGGACAAGGCGCTGAGCTACGGGGAAGTGGTGCGCGTGATCGAGCTGATCAAGGAATCCGGCGTGCCGAATATCGGCCTTGTGACGGAGCAGGGAATCGAGGAGGAGCAGTGAGCGGAGAGGTTCAGCCGGGCGAGCGGCCCGATGCGCCGAGCGGGATTGCCGCGATGGTAGCCCTCTCGCTGTTCATCCACGGCGGGTTCATCCTGGTACTTGCCTTCTTTGCCATCCCCACGCTGAGCCAGCCTGATGAGCAACCGTTTGCCATTTCGCTGATGCACCCGCCGATCGACACCAGCAGCCTGCCGGTGATCGACGGCTCGCGCGACGCCGGGCCGATCCATTCCGTGCCTGAGCAATTGATTGCCGCTCCCGAGGTCGAGGAGGAGCCGGAGGAAAAGAAACCCGAGCCGAAGGTCGAGGAGAAGAAGCCTGAGCCGAAGCGCGAGGAGCCGAAGGTGATATCGACCAAAGCTGCGCCGAAGGAGGAGGAGCCCGAGGCTGAGACTGCGCAGCAGCTGAGGCAGCGCCTAGAGAGCAGCCAGGGTGTCTACACGACGAGAAGCGCCGCTGGCGGCGGGCAGGAGGTGTCTCATCACGTTGCGCTCGAGAACGCGGGTGATGCGGGCGGCAGCGGCGGTGCGCCCGACCTGTTCCGCAACAGGCTTGTAGCGCTGATCGGTCAGAGCTGGAATCCGCCTCGGACGAGGCCGGGGCAAGTGATGGAGGCGATCGTTGAGTTCACGATCGAGAGCACTCCGATAGATGCTGACGCGGTGAATGTAAACCGCGAGCGCGCGCGAGTCGTCGATATCGTGATGGTGAAGAGCAGCGGCGATGCGCGCTTCGACTCGGCGGCGGAGGAGACGGTGCGCAGGCTTCGGAACCTGCCGCCGTTGCCGGACTATATCAAGGGTTCGAGGCTGAAGGTCTCTTGCCGCTTCTATTTCATCGGAGAATAGGAAAGGGGAACTTCTTCCATGCTGGCGAGAATAACCGTCGTCCTCACTGCCGTGGCCGCGCTGTCCAGCTTTACGCCGGCGCCGGAGCAGCAGGAAGACGATACGTTAAGGATAACTGTAGCCAAGGGTAACCTGAGGATCGCGCTGGCAGTGCAGGCGTTTGCCGACCGCGGCGGAGGCTCGCAAGCCCGTGGTGCTGCCGGTGAGATCACGGAGGTCGTGCGCGAGGACATGGCGTTGATGGGGTATTTCGACCTTGCCGACGGGGTCGTCTACGAGCAGATCGGCAGCCATGACGAGAGCGCGGTGCCTTTCAAGCGCTACGAGGATTTCGGCATCGAGGCTGTCGCTGTGGGCAACGTGCGCGGCGAGGGCGACGGGATTGTGGCGGAGATCAGGCTATTCGACATTAGCAAGCGGGCAATGATCTTCGGCAAGCGGCTGATCGGCACTGCGGGCCAGAACCGGCGGGTTGCCCACAGGATCTCTGATTTGATCCTCTACCACCTGACGGGTGACGAGGGGATCTTCGATTCGCGGATCATCTTCACCTCGACCCGCGACCTGGGCGGAGATCACAACGGCCGCAGCGAGATCTGGATCATGGATTTCGACGGCTTCAACCAGCGCCGCGTCACCTACTCCGACAGCCTCAAGCTGTTCCCGAGCTTCGGGCCGGGGGACAGCGGCATCGTCTACACGTCGTTCATCAACGAGAATCCCGATGTCTACAGGTTACAGCTGACGGGCGGGGTCGCCGAAAAGATCGTGGCCTCCCAGGGGGTGGACATGACGCCCACGATTTCACCCGACGGCCAGAGCGTGGCTTTTGCCTCGAGCATGAACGGCAACATGGACATCTACATTTCGGCCATCGACGGGAGCAATCCGCAGCGTCTGACGAGCCACCGCTCGATAGATTCGAGCCCTTGCTGGTCGCCCGACGGGAGCCAGATCGGATTTTCCTCTTCGCGCACCGGCACTCCTCAGGTTTACGTGATGAACACCGACGGCTCGAACCAGCGGCGGATCACGTTCGAGGGCAATTACAACGACGGCGCGGTTTGGAGCCCCGACGGCACGATGATCGCTTACTCCGCGCGCCGGCAAGACAGCAGGACGTTCGACATCCGGATCCACGAATTGACCACGGGCCAGACCTACTACGTCACGCGCGACGTGGCCAACGACGAGGACCCGGCCTGGTCGCCCGACGGGCGCTGGCTGGCCTTCGATTCCGACCGCGGCGGCAACTACCAGATTTACATGATCAGGATCGACGGCCGCGGAATGAGGCAGCTGACGCAGCAGGGAGTCAACAAGCACCCGAGCTGGTCGCATTGAGTGGGTTCGGGTTTGGGATGAAAACGGTAAACTGTGACCGATTACCTAGCGAGGCGATCGGAATTTAGATAGTATGTCAGGCAAACGCGTCGGAGACATGCACGGCCCTGCGTATTATCACTGGAGGTGAACCATGCGCAGAATTGCAGCAGCCACCGCGATTATGATGATGCTCCTCTTCGCCGTCTCCTGCGGCGGCAAGAAGCCCCCGGGAGCGATGGGCGAACCTGGTGTAACCGAGGGCGAGGGGATGACCGTGGAGCAGCCCGACACCGCGATATCTGAAGATGATGTCGAGGTAGTCGACGAGGGCGTCGGAATCGGCGAGGAGGGCGGCATCAGCGAGCGCCCGATTTCTAACATGACGCTGGAGGAGATCAACGCCGCGGAATTTCTCAAGAATATCTTTTTCGATTTCGACAAGTCGGATCTGCGCCCCGATTCGATCGCTCAGCTCAACCAGAACGCCGACTGGCTGAAGCAGCACATGTCGGTTCGCGTGATAATCGAGGGCCACTGCGACGAGCGGGGCACCGAGGAGTACAACCTGGCCCTGGGCGAGCGCCGCGGCAAGGCAGCGCGTGACTTTCTCATCCGCGTCGGGATCATTGCTTCTCGCATGATGGTTGTTTCCTACGGCGAGAGCCGTCCTTTCGACCCTCGTTCCTCAGAGGGCGCCTGGGCGAAGAACCGCCGCGCGCACTTCAGGGTGTTCGAGCGGTAGCTCCAGAGGCTGTAGCCCATCGGCTCGCCAGGCGGGTTGAGCGTCATCCGGACCTGTCGTAAGCGGCGCTGTGGGTGTGGGGTATCGCTCCCGCGGCTAAAGCAGGTCACTCACGAAAGCGTAAGCCAGCCGCGTAAGTATTTCTGAGAGAGACGATTAGACCGGGATAGGCGGTTGATAAAAAACCGCGGTCGACACCCGCAGCGGGTGCCGCCTTACCATTTGCATCCCAAGTGGACCTGCGGTTACTATTTTGCGTCAGAGTTGATTCAACTGCGGAGGCATCTCCGCCATCAGGGTGAAGGTCGAGATGAGGAAGACAATATTGTTTACCGCGCTGGCGGTTATCCCGCTGCTTCTGGTGGGCTGTGCTTCCGGCGGCAAGAAAGCTGAGAAGGTGGACCGGGTAACGTTGGTGGAGGACCACCTGGCCCGCATCACGGCGGACGTGACGTTGCTGCAGCGCGAGAACCGCGCCACGGCTGCGAAGCTCGAGCAGCTTGAGGTTGAGATAGCCGAGCTGCTGAGGGAGTTACGCACGGAGAATGCGAAGCTGAGCGTGCAGCTTGAGGGCATCGACGGCAGATTGCAGTCGTTTGGCGAGCGGGTAGAGGATTCGGAATTACGCATAAGCAACATCCGCAAGGAGCTCAACGGCCTGCGTTACAGCAGTTACACGACGCGGCCCTACGCCGAGCGGCCGGGCGAGGAAGAGCCCAGAGCGGCCGGGCAGCCGACCGAGGGCGAGCAGCGCCCGGAGGGAGGAGCGGAGACGCAACCGCTGCTGCCCGCCGACGAGACGGGCGCGTACCAGACTGCCTACTCCGACTTCCTGCGCGGTGAGTACAGCCTGGCGTTGACGGGCCTGCGACAATTTCTGAGGAACTTCCCGAATGCGGAGAAGGCCGATGACGCGCAGTATTACATCGGCGAGTGCCTATATAATCTGGGCGACTACCAGACGGCTGTAGAGGCCTACGACGCTGTGGTCCAGCGTTACCCCGGCACGCAGTACGAGATCGGCGCGACGTACAAGAAGGCGTTGTCGTTCCTCAACGGCAACCAGACGGCCCAGGGGGTGATTCTGCTGCAGCAGTTGATAATCAACCACCCCGACGCGAACGAGGCACGGCTTGCACGCGAGAAGCTGCGCAGCCTTGGCCTGAATCCGCAATAGAACAGAACCGGCCTGCAGAACAGAAAAACCGGCAGGGGTGCGGCCGCGCCCCTGCTTTTTTGTTTTCCGAACCCGTTTGGAAGCGGTGCGGAGGGAGCAAGGACGGCGTTATCTCCTTGCATCAAAAGCTGTGCTGGGCTATTGTGCGGCATCATCAGTAGTGAGACGGGGGACCAATGGCGAGATCGGTTAACAAGGTGATCCTCATCGGAAATCTCGGGCGCGATCCGGAGGTGCGCTTCACCTCTGGCGGCACTCCGGTGGCCAATTTTTCGATTGCCACATCGGAGCAGTGGAAAAACACCGAGGGCGAGCAGCAGGAGCACACCGAGTGGCACAATCTCGTAGCCTTCCGGCGGTTGGCCGAGATCTGCGGGGAGTATCTTCACAAGGGGTCGCGGATCTACGTCGAGGGCAAGATCCGCAGCCGTTCGTGGGAGGGCCAGGACGGCCAGAAGCGCTACCGCACCGAGGTGATCATCGACGACATGATGATGCTCGACTCTCGAGGCGAGCCCGGCAAGGCCGCCGCGGCGGACAGCGGCTTCCAGCCGGATGAAATAAGCGACGACGACATTCCGTTCTAGAGCACCCCGCACTGAGGGAGGATAAGATGCACAAGCTGGTGCTGATAGTCTGTTTCGTTGTTTTGTTTGCGTTCACGTCGACGGCTGCCGCTCAGCTGGGAAAGCTCGGCGTCGGGGCGCACGGCACCTGGTCGAAATCGGCCACCCAGGATGACGAGCGCGACTGGGCCTGGGGAATACACGCACGCGCGCGGATCGCGCCAAGGCTTGGGCTGGAGGGATCTTTGGACTTTCGGAGCGAGGATATCGACGACGTAACGGTCAGCATCTATCCGATCCAGTTCTCCGCGCTGTTTTATCTGCTGCCTGCAAGCGGAGCGGGCATCTACGGGATTTTCGGCCTTGGCTGGACAAGGGTCAGCATCGACGGCAACATTTTCGGCGAGGACGCTGAGGACAGCGAGATAAGCTACCACTGGGGATTCGGGATCGAGATCCCGATGGGCGGCCCTTCCACTTTCTATGCCGACGTCCGCTACCTCGACCTCGATCTCAACATCTCGAACATCCTCAATCCCGACTTCAACACCAAGGGCTGGCAGGCGAATTTCGGCTATTCGTATTATTTCTGAGTTCGATCAGACGGCTGCGTGAGGGAGCCGGCATCGAAGCCGGCGCGCCGGAGGTGTCAGTAGAGTTTCTCGATTTCAACGCCTGTGTAGTAGTGGGTGAGAATCCGGCGGTATGACTTGCCGGCGATCGCCATGCCCGATGCGCCGACCTGGCACAATCCCACGCCGTGGCCCCATCCCTTGCCGATGAAGCGCCAGGTCTCGACGCGGCCCGTCTCTCCGTAGCGTTTCTCGATCACGAAGAGGTTTTCGCGCAAGCCGAGGGCCCAGCGGATCTGCAAGCCCTTGAGGACGCTCCGACCCTCGCCGCCGACAACCTCGAGCTCGACGATTCTCTCGCTGACGCCGTAACGCAGGGGCCGCAGCTCCTCGATGGGGCCGACATCGGCATAGCGCTTGATTTTTTCCCGGAGCTCCTCGGGGCTGTATTGGACGTCCCACTGGAAGTAGCGCGATGAGCGGTCGCTGGCGATGCCTTCGAGCGAGGGCGAGTGCACGAGCGCTCCGACTTCCCTGTTGTCGCGGAGGAACAAGATCAGCGCGTCGCCGGGGGCCATCTGGAGCGAGCGCACGGGCACCGAGTATTCCTGGAAGCGTTTGAACAGCCTGACTCCTGTCGCGAGCGCGAATTCCTGCTGCGCCGCACTGATGCGGATGGCAACCCTGCCGCTCTCGACCCGCACGAGCTTGCCCTCGATGATGCCGCGGGCGGCTTCGTGGCGCAGGAGCCGGTGGAGCATCCTGACGGCGGCTGTCTGGTTGAGCGGTCCGGCGAACGCGAGGCGGCCGTCGGGCTCGGGGCCGATGAGTCCGAGGCGGAGGAAGTAGAGTGCTGCCTTAGCGCTTTCGGTGTCGATTTCGCCGATTCCCTCGAAGTCGGCGAGGATCATCAGGTCGCCTTCGGTGACCTGCCTGTCGATTCGCTCGAGCCAGCCGACCGCCGTTGCGGCCGCGACAATCGCCCCCTTGAGGTCGGGATATTCGGGGAGTTGCGGGAGGGGATACGCCTGCCGCAAGCCGAGGCGCGCGGAGGTTTTTTCGAGCCAGCGTCGCCATTGCGGTCCGGTCACCCGCTCGCGCGGCTGGGGGGAGAAGTCCCGCTCGATCACTCCGAGAGTTTTAAGCGCCGCCAGCACGAGATCGAGCGGCAAGCCGTCGGCTCCGTAGGTGATGCCGGGATCTTCTGCGGATGCGACGTTGCTGAACAGTTCGGCCTCGGGCTCGCAGACGACTCCTGTGAGGTAGGGGACCTCGTCGCCCGGGAAGATGTTTGCCGCGTTTTCGGTGTGGCCGCCGCAGGTGGAGGTGAAGAGGGCGTTGATCGGCTCGCCGTCGAAGGTGATCACCTGTCCGGCCGTCTCGCGCACGGCCCTGTCGGTGAGCTCGTGTTCCACTGCTGTGCCGTTATAGACCTGGCAGCGGGCGGACTCGCAGATGTCGTAGCCCTCGGCGGAGTACTGGCCGCGGTTCTTGTAGGCATATGTGCGGGCGGCGACGGCTTGGGCCTTGAGAGCCTCGAGCTGCGGGAAGACTGTGGGGCTCATCTCGACCGGAACGACGCCGCGCAGGTAGCTGTCGAGGTTGACGATGTTGACGGGGATTATCCGGCCCTCGCGGCTGACTCGGAGCTCCATCGCCCCGCGGTAGCGGTAGCCGCCGGTCTCGATGCGCGAGTTCTCCCTGCGTGGCGCGCAGCGGAAAATCGCTGATGCGGCGATGCGCCTGCCGGAAGCGTCCACCGCCGAGATGGTGCCGCCGGAGACGGGTGCGGCGTCGTCGCGAACGACCCATGTCTCCTCATAGCCTGCAGCGCGGAGCTTTTTCTCGATTTCGGCGGCTTGGGCGCGCGTGGCCGCCTCGCCCGCCTGCACGCGCCATGTGCGTGTCTGGCTGCTGTAACGCACGACAACGGTCAGGGCGAGTTTCCTTCTGACGTCCGACGCCAGCTTTTCGGCCTGCTGCTTGTTGCGCAGGGAGGCAATCTGGACGCGGTGAGTATCGCCCGCGGCGCCGGTGGAGACCTCGGCGACAAAAAAGCTAACCTGCTCGAGCGACTTATCCGGCGCGATCCTTTTGCCGCCGGGAAGGCTGACGAGAGCCAAACCGCCCGGCGCCTTGATCGTCACCACGGTGCCCGCCGCTCCCTCAAGTCCGATGCGCATCACGGGCGCCGGGATGAACCTTGCGGCGACGACGATTCCCTCGCGCGCCGGCGTGGTTTCTCTAGTTGTCCTGCGCGCGGTGCCGCAGGCGGTCATCAGAACAACAGCGAAGAGCAAGGCGGCTGCGACGGTTTTACGACCGGGCATGGTTTACCCCCTGGATCGAGTCAAGGGGATTATAACCCGATCGTCATCCCCTGGCAGGTGCGAGTTCGGTTTGAAAATAAGCGCCGGTCTAGCGGGAATCTTCGGCCTGCTCCCCGGTCTTGAAGACGGCTGGGAAGGTGATGTTGGTGGCCCCGGACTGGCGCGCGATGTCGAGCACGTCGAAGACGGTTTTGAAGCGGACGTTCCTGTCGGCCTCAACGACTACGGAACGGTTCTCCTCGTCCTGTTGGGCCAGCAGCGATCGCAGCTTCTCCGGCAATTCGCCGATGGTGACTTTGTCTTCCATCAGGAAGATCGCCGCGTCCTCTCCCTCCGGAATGATTCTGATGACCACCTCCTTGAGGCGGACTCCGGCTTCGCTGGTGGTTTCGGGCAGGTCCATGTCGAGTCCCGGGCTCTCGCGGAAGCTGGTAGTGACGACGAAGAAGAGCAGGAGCAGGAAGACGACGTCGACCAGGGAGGCGATATCGATGGCTGCGTCTTTTTTAAGTCTGCGCTTGAACAGCATCTTTCGACTCCTTGGCGATGAGGCTGCGCATGACGTCTGCGCCGGCCTTCTCGATTTCGAGGATGATCGATTCCGCCTTGTCGACGAAGATGTTGTACATGACGAGCGCTGGTATTGCGATGGCCAGGCCTGTGGCGGTGGTGATGAGCGCTTCGGCGATGCCGCCTGAGAACTCTGCAACCTGGCCGAGGCCGACTTCTCGGATGCGGTTGAAGACCCTGATCATACCGAGCACAGTTCCGAAGAGGCCGAGCAGGGGCGAGATCGAGGCGATGGTGCGGAGTCCGCCGAGGTATTGCTCGACGCGCGGCACTTCGTAGCGGCCGGCCTCTTCGATCGCCTCGCGGATGGCGTTTTCTCCGCTCCCGCGGGCTTCCAGTGCCCGCCCAACTATGTTGGTGAAGAGGTTGCGGTTGCCGGCGCAATGGCCCTCGGCGCGCTTGAGCTCGCCCGAATCGATCATCTGCTTGAGGAGCATAACCTCGTTGCGATCGATGAAACGCCTGCGGCGCAGGTCGTAGAGTTTATAGAAGATGATTGCCAATGCCAGCAGCGAACAGAAAGCCAGCGGAACCATCGTGATGCCGCCGGAGAGGAAAGTATCAAATATCATTTTTCTGTCTCTGTTTCCTTTGCGGGTGAATTGTGAACGTAGAATCCGATATCGACGGTCAATTCCGGCCCGCGGAAGTCCTGGGGCATAGGCTGGAACTCGGTAAGGAGCCCGGGATATTTGCGGTCGATCGAATTTCTCGCGGCCATGTCGTACTGCGTGATTCCGGAGGGGGCAAGGAGGTCGACGGCTTTGAGGCCTCCGTCGGCGGTGATTGTCGCCCTGTAGATCGTCCTGCCGGGGATGACGGAGCGGAACTGCATCGAGTCATCGATTTCGTCCAGCCAGTAGCTGTGGAGCTTTTTGATCATGAGGTTCTTGTAGTGGTGGCTGTCCCATTCGTGCGCGTCGAGGATAACTTCGCCGCGCTGTGCGCCCGGCTCTTCGCTGACGATATCGATGGTGATTACGTTGACGCCCTCGGCGACTACAAGCTGTTCTCGGTCGGGATTTTTAACATCGGCGACCTTGACCTCGGGGGGCGGCTGGTAGCGCCAGCTCTTTTGTGCCTGTTCGCAGGAGGAGAAGAGCAGAGTGATTAAAATCGCTACAATTGGTAAGGCTGTTATGTGCCGCAGCATTTTTCGGTTACCGAACCTTTGTTTGTTTACAGGATATCAGATCAATAATTTTATCTCATCGTTATCGCGGCAGTGTGGTGTTGACGAAGAATCCGATCGTGACGGTGAGAGTCCTCTTGGGGAAGTGGTCGGGCAGCGGCGGGAAAGCCGTAGCCTCTCCGGGGTAGAGCTGGATGATGGCGTAGTTTGCCGCCTGGTCGTATTGGATGATGCCGGAGCCGTCGAGCAGCTGGACGTTGATCACGCTGCCGTCGCGGAGGATGGTGAATCTGATGATCGTGCGTCCGGCGTGCCCCATGTTGAACTGCCATGTTCCGCGGAGTTGGGGGACCCAATAGCGGTAGATCTTGAGTAGCATCAGGTCGCGATAGGGGATGTAGTCCCAATCGTAGGTGTCGAACTGGATCATGCCCTCGACGGGATCGGCGGAAGAGGGTCTGCGCTGGTCGTAGTGGATGGGAATGTCGCCGTCGAGGAGCGGCTGCTCGAGCACTTCGCCCAGCCGCTTGCTGATTTCTGCCTGGCGCTGCTCTTCGCGCTCGGCCAGCTCTTCGGGTGTCGGCTGAGGCTGCTCGAACTCGAACTGTTTTGACAGCGATGTTTCGGTGGCCTGTTGGCGGCTTGACGGTTCGGGTTGGCCTTCGGCTTGCGGTGTCTGGAGGCGCTTGATGTTGGTCTGCCCCTCGCTGTAGGGGTCGGGCGTCTGGGGTTCCGATTCGGGCTGCCTGGGGGTGACTGCATCGTGTGTCTCATCGGCGGGGACCAGGTCGGGTTCCTCGAACTGCTCGGGGGGCGGCTGGACATTGAAGCGCAGGGGCTCGGCGCGGACGACTTCGGGCTGGCTGGTGAAGAACAGCAGATTGGCCACACCCTGCGGCAGCAGCATGATAATCAGGTGCAGCAGCACGGCCATGAGCACGGCCGTTCTCATTGTGAAGAATTGCTTTTTCTCCACCGTCTAAACCTGACTTCAGCGCTCTCGTGGAACTCTTTCGGCCAGCAGCGGCGCTATCCTGCTACTGACCGCTCCGTCCGGCTCCACCGGCGCGAGAGCCCAATTTACGACTCCGTCGCCGATGGCGTCGAGCAATAATATCAGCTCGTCCGGATCGATTTCCTCCCGGCTGTTCCAGTCGACGGCCTGGAGTTTGACGACCAGCCTGTCGCCCAGCCTCCAGTGCGATTGTGCCACCAGATCGGCCGTCAAGACTATCGCCTCGCTGACACTCGCCGCCTGTTCTTCGGCGATCTGCCTGTGGTAGGCCATGAGGCAGAGCCGGTCGAACGAGGATGCCGCCAACGATTCGAAATCCTGACCGAGCCAGCAGAGGGAATCGTCGGGTGCCATCACCGCATCATAATAGACGTTCAGAAGCACTTCGACGTTAACTTTAATTCTCTTACAGCGCGCGACCAGCGCCTCGCCGAGCTTCCTGAGGCGCCCGGCCTTGTGCAGACACCAGAGTTCGTAAGGTTCGCCGTGATTCCTGACGTGAAGGCGGTTGTCGCTGCCGAGAAAGGTGTCGGCGAACATCTCGCGGGGGCCGGCCTCGGCGCCATTGAGAAGTTTGAAACCATCGAGAGCCGCCTGCGTGAAGCCCTCGTATGTTTTTATTACGAAGTCGTCCTGAATGATGATTCCGTCGACGGGCAGCGCGGCCAGATCTTCGTAGAGCCGCAGGAGGTAGTCGGCGAAGTCGGGATTGAAAAGATCGTAGTGGGAGGCGGTTTCGAGGGATTCGTCGGCGAGGTTGTAGCGGACGTCGCGCCAGGCCAGCTCGTCGAGCCAGTCCATCCTGCGCGAGACCATCCAGGCGTAGAGCTTCAAGTCGCGCTGCCGGCAGAGTTGAGAGAGGGAAGGGATCATGTCGGCGACGGTCGGCGCCAGGGACGAGACGAAGTAGAGCCCGACGGCCTCCTCTTCCTCCGCGGCAGCGGCAAGGGCGTGGTAACGGTCGCCGCGGTTCTGGAAGGCGCGGAAGAAGACGGCGTTGAAGCCGCTCTGCTTCAGGCGGTCCAGCTCAGCGCCGATTTCTTCCCAGGTTGAGCCTGCGAGGAAGTGGATCTGCGCGGCCACCAGCGGTTCGAGTTTGCGGGAAACAGTATCGCCCGCGCCCGCCGGGAGGGGGGGGGGAGCGAGGAGAAGGAGGATCAGCGCCAGCGCGACCGCCGCCCCTGCTTTATATTGATGCCGCCGTTTCATACCCGGTTTTAACCTCGAAGCGCCCCGCCGACAGCAAGCTGCGGGAGGTTTCGCGCTCCTGCCCGGTGATGTCGCCGTGGGCAAGCTCGCCGAGGACCTGCGACATGGGGGGGAGAAGCGCGTCGATTATCTCTTCGCGGGGCACCGGCCCAGCGAGGAGTTCCTCCAGGCCGGTCATCGACTGCGCCAGGATTGCAGCCGCGGAGGAGTCGAGACCGGTCGCCGCGGCGAGTAATTCAGCCTGGGGGCGGATGAGAATGGAGCCGTGCTGCAGCACTGCGTTGCGCAGGCGGCGCTGGGCGCTGCCCACTACCTTGCGGCCTGCGGCTGCCAGCTCGAAGCGGCTGGGCGCGGCGAAGCAGGGCATGTGCGCGCCACGGCTGCGGCGCACTCCGGCCGCCAGCTCGAGGCCGGCACCGAGACTCCTGAGGCCATCCAGCAAAGCCCCGGCAATAACTCCATAGGAGGAGGTTACAGAACCCTTGAAAGGGATTTCGCCG
Source organism: uncultured bacterium (assembly GCA_965602675.1). GTDB lineage: Bacteria > Acidobacteriota > DATKUA01 > DATKUA01 > DATKUA01 > DATKUA01. The sequence goes on from CBFCZO010000032.1 coordinate 22,997, forward strand.
AGCCTGCCGACGATGCTGTAAGTCAATTCGATATCGTGCAGGACTGCGCGCCCGCCGGTGGAGCGGCGGACGAGGGAGATACCACGGCTTTGGCATTCGTCAATATCTGCGGCCTCGGCGGCTTTTTCCTTCGCGCCGAGCGAGAGGGTGGGGACGGTCCACCAGTAGAACCGCAGTGCGGGGAAGCCTTGGGCGCCATCCTCACAGGCGAGCAGCAGGGCCTCGTCAACGGCCATGTTCTCGGCCGGCGGCGTGGCGCCGTGGATTATCAGCCTTCCGCACATGGTCAGGAATGTTAGCAGTTGGGAAAATCTGCGACAAGCAGGGGAAAAAAAGCTAGGCGCGTGGTTTGCCGAGGCGCCGGAGCCGGAAGCAGGTGCTGATCGCTTCGCGGATCATGCCGGAGTGGAACTTGGTTTGGCCGTGGGTCCGGTCGTGGAAGACGATGGGTACCTCGGCGAAGGACGCCCCTGCGCGCCAGAGGGCGTGCTTGAGCTCGATGAGGAAGCCGTAGCCGTCGCAGGTGAGGGAGTCGAGGTCGAGCTGTTGTAGCAGTGAAGTGCGGATGCCGAGGAAGCCGGCTGTGCAGTCGCGCACCGGCAGCCTGGTGACGAGCCTGGCGAAGAAGTTTGCAGCGCGGCTGATCATCAGGCGGCGTCGCGGCCAGTTGCGAATGCCGCCACAGGGAGTGTAACGTGAGCCGATCGCCACGCCCGCGCCGTCGAAAATCGCGCGCCTTAATTGCGGCAGGTACTCGGCGCGGTGCGAGAGGTCGGCGTCCATGGTGAACACCCTTTCAGCGCCGCGTTCGACGGCCCGGCGGAATCCGTCGACGTATGATTTGCCGAAGCCGGGATTTTCGGTGCGGTGGAGCAGGAGCAGGCCCGGAGTCGTTTCGATGCGGCTCTCGACGCGCCTGGAGGTGCCGTCGGCGGAGTCGTCGTCGACGATCAGCAGCTCGAATCCCTCCTGAGCCAGCACGCTGTCGATCAGCATGTCGACGTTTTCCGCCTCGTTGAGAGTGGGGCTGATTACCAGATCCATAGCTGCTCCTCGTTCGGGAAGTGTGAGGATAACGGCATTCGGCCGCCCGTGCCATAAATTGTTTGCCTTTACCGCTCTGTGAGCGACATGACTTACGTGGACTGCGCAGGGGGGTAGGCTTGTGACCCGGATTGTTGCCCTGGGAAATCCGACGGCGTAAGATGCACGCGCCAGGTTCATACAGGTTGAACCGGAGAAGTTCCGGTTCGTAATATTTATTAGAAGTCACGGGAAAGCACTCTTGAAACGAACTATCGCATTGTCGCTGATACTGATCTTCGCCCTGTGGGCACCGGAGGCTCCTGCGCAGGAAGAAGAGGTGTTCCGTCCGGCGGTGGCCGAGGGGATACGGCTGTACCGCGAGAAGAAGGTGACTGAAGCCATCGCGATGATCGAGCGCGCGCTTGCCGAAGATCCGAGAGACGCGGTCGCTCACAACGCGCTGGGGGTTATCTACTCTCAGGAGGGCGACTTAAACAAGGCGATGGAGCAGTTCGACAGGGCGATATCACTCAAGCAGCCGTACTACAAAGCGATCTATAACAAGTTCAACCTGCTGCTGACCAACGGCCAGGCGGAAGACGCGGTCGCTCTGCTGGAGGGCGTGGTTCGGCAATATCCGGAACACTCCGACGGCTACATCAACCTCGGTGTGCTGGCCGGCCGCAGGGGAGAGATAGACAAGGCGATCGGTTACTTCGACCAGGCGATCGCGCTCAACGGTAACGACTTCGACGCCCACTTCAAGAAGGGGCAGCTGATGGTGGTGCAGAAGCGTTACGATGAGGCTCTGGCCTGCTTCAACCGGGTGACGGAGATAGAGCCGCGCTACACGCCCGCCGGCCAGGCGGCGAAGCTGGTTGAGGACATCCTGCAGAAAAAGCGCGAGGGTTATATCCGCGTGCGGCAAATCATGGTGACCGATCCTGAGGTGGCACAGCGGATAAAGGCCGAGCTGGACAAGGGCAGCGACTTCGCCATAATCGCATCACGATATTCCGCCGACGCTTCGTCGAAGTACGGCGGCGACCTGGGCTTTATCAAGCGCGGTGACCTGATCCCGGGGATCGAGAATGTGATTTTCGCTTTGGAAGTCGGGCAGGTTTCGGAGATTGTCAGGAGCGCGCGGGGATTTCACATCTTCAAGCGCGAGGAATAAGCCGCTCCCTCCAACACCTTATCATGGGGTCATAGTTCTGCGGCTTCACGCGCCAGCCTTCTCAGCATTCGTCTGAAGGCGAAGCGGTGGAAGGGGTAGAGCAAGTACCAGTAGGCCACTCCGGCAAGTCCTTTCGGTTCGAAATAGACTTCTTGCGAGATGTGGGTGCCCGAAGCGTCCGGCGCCAGCCTGTACTGGAGCCAGACCCTGCCCGGGAGCCGCAGCTCCTCGCCGGCGAGGCGGAGAAGCCGGTTGCGCTCGAGCCTCGCGACGCGCCAGAAGTCCACTCGGTCGCCCTCGCGCAATTCCCCGTGCTTCTCAACCCGCAGCGCGGCCCGGCCGCCGAGCAGCCTGTCGAAGAACATGCGGAAGCGCCAGATGCGGTCGCCCCACGGCCTGCCCCCCGGTGGAATGTCGGCGATCAAGGAGAATATTGTTTCGGGTGGGGCCGGAGAGCGGGCTTCCATGCGCTCGACGATCAAGCCCTCCGCGTGCGTGACGGTAACGTCTTTTCGCCTGTTGGTTTTGGTGCTGAGGGGGGTGGGAATGCGCTGCGAATCCATCAGGCCTTCGCGGTGCTCGCCGAGGGCGCGGCGCACCGCCTCCTCGAAGCCGAGTGGCTCAAACGGGAAGATGCCGCGGGCGGAAGCATCCCTGCAGAAGAGCTCGTTGCGAATGCCGGTGATGATGGGCCTGGCGATGCGGGCCGGCAAGGGGGTGACGAGGCCGACCCAGTAGGCTGAAAGCCGCGGCGTGAGGATGGGGAGGTGGAGCTGGAATCTGCGCAAGCCGCGCAGCCTAGCATAGGTGCGCATCATCTCGCCGTAGGAGATGATGTCGGCGCCGCCGATCTCGAGCACCCGGCCCGCGGTTTCGGGCTTGTCGAGGCATTCCGTGAGGTAGCGCAGGACGTCGTCGACTGCTATCGGCTGGGTTCGGCCCCTGACCCAGCGGGGGCAGATCATCAGCGGCAGGCGTTCGCTGAGGTAGCGCAGGATCTCGAAAGCCAGGCTGCCGGAGCCGATGATCGATCCGGCGCGGAACTCGGTGACCGGGACGCCGCCGGCCGCGAGCCTCCTGCCGGTCTGCTGCCGGCTGGCGAGGTGAGGGGAAAGGGCCTGCGCTTCAGTCCCGAGTCCCCCGAGATAGATGATTCTACCGAGGCCCGTTTCCTTCGCTGCGAGGCCGAAGTTTTCGGCGGCCAGCTTATCCATCTCGACGAATTTTTTCTCTCCGGCCGCCATCGAGTGGATGAGGTAATAGGCGGCGTCGACACCCCGCAAAGCGGCCCTCAGCGAATCGCGATCGAGCGCATCGCCGGTGACCACCTCGGCGAAAGCGGCGATTTGCTCATCAAGGCGGCGGGGATCCCTGACCAGAACGCGCACATCGTATCCGCTGCGGTTCAGCCGCTTTGCCAGCAGTCGGCCGATATAGCCGGTGGCTCCGGTGACGAGGATTTTCACGCTGCCGGTCTCAATTGAGGATCCAGATGGAGATGTTGAGTATGGAGGCGAAGCCGACCCAGGCGAGGTAGGGCAGCATCAGCAGCGAAGCCGTCCTGGAGATTTTCCAGGAAGCCGCCGCGTAGAGGGCGATGACCGCGAAGAGCAGGATTATCTCGACCGCGGCAAAGCCCGGCTGCCGCAGCCCGAAGAAGATGACCGACCACGCGGCGTTGAGCGCAAGCTGAACGGCGAAGAGGGCGAGCGGCAACTTGATGTCGGCTCCCGATCTGCGGCGCCAGAGTAGCCAGCCGCTGAAGGCGATCATCAGGTAGAGAGCGGTCCAGACGGGGCCGAAGACCTGATTTGGCGGCGCGAAGGCGGGTTTCTCGAGTTGGAGGTACCAGGTGTTGACGGAGGTCGTGACTGCAAAGGCCCCGATCGCCGCCGCCGCAAAGCAGAGCAGGAGAAAGACGATCAGGGCGTTGACGTCAATTTTTCGCAACATAGTCTGGCTCCCCGCGGCCGTTGCCGCGCATGGAGAAGATTTCAGAGAGGCGCCGGCGGCGGTAGTCGAAGATCCGCTCGATGCTGCGCCGTACGAAGAGGCCTTGCACCAGCGGCTCGAGGATCCAGCCGGGGGCGGCGTATTCGACGCGGTCGCGCATCAGGGTTCCGCCGCCCTTTTCCTCGAAGGCGTGGCGGTGGACCCAGAGCCTGAACGGCCCTCTCACCTGCGTGTCTTCGAACAGGACCGGCGGTTGCCAGCGGGTGATCTCGGTTTTCCAGCGGACGGGGACGCCGTATAGGCGCAGTTTGTATTCGATGATCGCCCCCGTGCGCATCTCGATCGGCAGGGGGGTGATGAAGCGGAAGTTGAGCCAGGGGGGTGTGAGGAGATCGAGGTTCTCGGCCCTGCTGAAGAATTCGAAGACTTTCTCCCGCGGCTCGTCGAGCTCAATCTCCGTCTCGAACAGGTGCTTTTTCAATCTCCAGATCATGGTTCCTCACCGGTAGCGTGTCGGCGGAATTCCGTTCCGTAAAATAAAACGCTCTATCCGGACCGCAGATTCCCGGAGCGGAGTGAGTTTTTTGGCAGGCGCTTGTCAATCCCTGGCGGAAGCGCGCCCCTTGCCGGAGTCGGTGATGCTGATCAGCTCCTTGGGATAGGATTCGAAGAAAGCCTGGTTGTCGACATATTCGTCTTCGAACCTGACGGCGTACGAGCGCAACAGAAAGAGCGGCACACTCATCGGCACCTGCTCGAGGCGGAACTTTTCAATGGCGTCGCGCAGGAACCATTTCTCCTCGCTGCCGAGCAGTTTCGAGAAGTGGCCTGAGACGTGCTCGAGTGTGTTGATCTGCGCCTTGTAGCGCGGCGGGTGCGCGAGGGCGGCGTGCAGCCGATTCTCGTAATCGGTGAGCACCTTCTCGAGCGGCTGGCGCTCATGGTTGGCGACAATCCTGCCCAGCTTTTTCAGTTCGCTCTGGCTGTAGGCCATCAGCAGGTACTTGTGCTGCGACTGGAATCCGACCAGTTCGCGCATCCGTCCCGCCGCCCTGACTTGGCGGAAGCGGGCGAGGGTGAAGATGGCGGTGAGGAAGTGCTCCCTGATGCGGAAATTGTTGAGGCGGCCCTCGTCTTCGATTGGCAGGGCTGGGAAGCGCTTCTTGATCCCTCCGCCGAAGAAGCCGACGGTTTTTCCCTGGGCACCGACTTTTCCGAGACTGGGGTAGACCTTGACGCCGTAGATGCCGCAGGACGGGGACCTAGACTTGAGGATGAAGCCGTCGACGTCGCTGATCCGGGCGGCGAGCTTTTCGGTGTAATCGATCATGCGTTCGGTGACGTCGGCTTCCGTCTCGGCCTGCAGCAGCCGCAGGTTGCCGCTGCCGTGCTGGACCACCCTGATCGGGTAGCGCGGCACGCCGAGTCCGATCTCCACCTCCGGGCAGACGAGGGCGAAGTTTACGTGACCGCGAAGCAGCCTGATGAAGTCCGACGAGATGATCAGGCCGTTGTAGCGGCAATTATCGAAGCCGAGGCATTTGCTGACGTAGACAATAGGTTTTATGGAAGCAGCCATCAGGGTCACCCCTGGACGCGATATCAGTTTTTGGACGGTTTAATCAAATTAAACGCCGGTCCGGGAAAAAGTCAACCGCCTGTCATTTCGCTACTGTTTTGGCAGGATCGTTTCGTCCGGTGGAGATTGTGACGGCGTTGTCGGTGAGTGCGAAGGAGAGGGCGCCGTCGAGATCGGTCCTGAAGGTCTGTATATCACGTGATTTTAGTGCATCGAGCACGGCCTTACGCGGGAAGCCGTGGACATTTCCGTATCCGGCGCAGATCGCAGCGTAGGCGGGGCGGGCGAGGTCGAGCAGTCGGCTAGAGAGGGCGTCGTCGCTGCCGTGGTGGGGGATCTTGAGGATGTCGCAGCGGAGGCCGATGCCGTAGATTTGGGCGATATCGTCGAGCTGCCGCCTGCCGGCGTCGCCTGTGAGCAGTATCCTGTGTTTGCCGGCGCGCAGGAGGGTCACCAGCGAGTTGGCGTTGGATGCGTTCATTCCCGTGAAAGGCAGGCTCGGCGGGTTTAGGCAGACCCAGGCGGTGCCGCGCCATTGCAGCCTGTCGCCTCGTGTGAGCCGCTTAATAAGGGAGCCGCGCTGCGCTGCGATGCGCAGGAGTTGCTGGAAGCGCTCGTTTTGCCGGGCTGCGCCGGTGATCCAGAGCTCTCGCACGGGAAAGTTGCGGGCTACCGCCAGGAGGCCGTCGATGTGATCGGAATCGGAGTGTGTGGAGATCATCAGAGCCAGATGCCTGTGGCCCCTGCTCCAGAGGAAGTCGGAGACGATGTGTTCGCCGACATCGAAGCCTCCGAAGGCCGCGCCGCCGCCGTCGATCAGCGCTGCCGAGCCGTCGGGCATTTCGAGCAGCAGCGACTCACCCTGCCCGACGTCGATGGCGTGCAGGCTGTAGATTCCGGTGGGTGGCCCGACAAAGGGATTCCAGACCAGCAGCGCGAGGGCGATGAGGAAGGGCAGCAGCGGCGCCAGGCGGCGCTCGGTTCGCCGCGCGAGGAGCGGTACGGCCAGCAGGGCCGCGAAATAGACGAGGACGAGCCAAACCGGCGGAGCCGGGAGGCGGACGGCCGCCGGGAGGACGCGGTCGATCAAGCGTGCGGCTTCGAGCGAGATGCCGATGAGGAAATCGATAAAGCCGGCGAGAAAGCCCGCGGTGAAGGGGAGCAGGCCTGAGATCAGCAGATAGAAGAAGCCGAGGACCATGAGCAGCGTGATTGCGGGGATGAGCAGGGTCGTGGTCAGTCCGCCATGCAGCGTCACGATGTGGAAGTGAGTCGCACTCAAAGGCAGGGTTCCGAACAGGGCAGCGAACGAAACGGCGAAGGCTGTACCGAGCCAGCCGAGTGGGTGCAGCAGGCGGTTCAACACGGGGTAGATGAGGCAGATCGAGAGTGCTGCGGAGAAGGTGAGCTGGAAGCCGACCGAGTAGAGCTCCGCCGGCGCGAAGGCGAGGATGAGGAAGGCGGCGAAGGCGAGGTTGTTGATCATGTCGGCCTTGCGGTCGAAGACGCGGCCGAGGATGAAGACGATAGCCACGAGGCAGGCTCGGCTGGCTGAGCTTCGACCTCCCGCGAGGGCCCAGTAGAGTGCGAGGGTTGCGATGGTGAGGATTGCGACCGCCCTGTCGGGCAACCTCAAGGCCCTGAGCGCGATGAAGACGATAAAACCGAGCAACCAGACGTGGAGGCCGGAGATTGCGATGATGTGCAGCAGGCCGGTTCGGCGCAGCAGATGCTTGGTTTCATCGGAGATCATCCCCCGCTGGCCGAGTAGCATGGCCTGCAGCAGCGCGCCACGCTGGGACAGTTCTCCGTCGGGTGAGAAGTCGCGGCGGATTCTGTCGAGGAGGGTTGCTCTGAGGGAGCTCAGGGGGGCGGCGCCGGGGATGCCGTGTCCTCGCGAGAGAATTTCTGCGGCGAGTGGGCTTTTTACGTGGCTTACGTGGGTGATGCCTCGCCGGCGGAGGTAGACGTCGTACTCGAATCCTCCGGGATTTCCGACAGGCCGCGGCGCCCTGAGTTGGGCGATGAAGCGCAACCTGTCGCCCGTGCGGAAGGGCAGGCTGCGGGCATTCCAGGTGGGTGTCGTGTGCAGGTTGAGGAGGATTCTGCCGGCGGCGTCGACCTCGCGGCCGTTCTGCATCAGCTGATCTAGTTCGATTTCGATTTGGGTGAGGTTTTGTCTTCGCGAGGGGTGGCCGGCGATCACTCCGGTTAAACGGACCGGGTTGTCGATGTCTATTACACGCGACCGCTGGAGATTGACGATGTTCGCCGGGTTGTTGAATGTTGCTGCTGTGGTGTGCAGCATCGCTCCGGCCGTTGCGAATGAGGCAAGGATAAAGATAAGTGCCGTCGCGCGCCTGCCCCAGAGCGCCGCACCCGCCGCGGAGAACGCCGTAAGCAGGAGGCCGGTGCGCAGAAACTCGAGCAGGCGGGCGTCGGGCGGGGCGAAAACGATACCGAGTAGAAAAGCGAGACAAATGGGTAACCAGGGCCGCCTCAAGGCAAACTCCCTCTGCTCACGCCTGATCCGCAGGTTAGCATACCAGTGCCTACATAAATAAGTGTAAGATTTTTGAGGTATTTACAAGTCGGCGATGCCGATTGCTTCGTTGACGTCGTTGATCAAAACGATCCAATCGTCCTTGTCGCCTGTCAGCGGTATTTTCTTGATCCTGTGGTGTCTGATGAATCTATCCACCACACCTTCGGCGACGCCGAGGTAGAGTGCCAGCTCGGCGCGGGAGAGGAAGATTTTGTCTTTTTCCATCGCCAACTTGGCGACGGTATCCATCGCTGTCTCAATGCTTTCGAGGCGGAGATTGATTTCCTCGAGCGCTTCGCCGATTTCCGGCGGCTCGGGCAGTTCGAAATCGCCAGGGTCCGAGATTCCCTGGGGGAACTCGTAAATTTCAGCTCCCAACGCTCTTTCGGCTATCCCGCTTTCAAGCGCCGCTTCGACCTCGTCGGGAGCATGTCGGCCGAGCCTGCCGTTTCCGGCGGCCTGCGGGGCCAGTTCGGCGCCGGGCATAAACCTGGCGAGGAACTCGGCGAGCCTTGCCCTCTCCGGTTCCAGCAGCTTCCAGAGCCAGATGCCGTTCATGGCGAGGAAAGCCGCGGGGTATACGAAGCGGATCACGGGCCAGCTGGCAGCCGGC
>CBFCZO010000033.1:0-29843 GCA_965602675.1 uncultured bacterium
CCGGCGGCGGCTACCTCGCATTTTCGAAATTCCAAGAATACTGTTGGTGCCCGAGAAAAGGAGGTAATGCCTCCCTGCCTAGGAGCAATCGACAGTTTCCAGAGTTCGTATCACTCTTAAATTTCCGCTTAATTCCATAACCTGAAAGGTTGGGAAAGGAGTCTTGTTATGCGAAAAGGTATCATCTGCGTTTCGGTCTTGATGCTGGCGGCTGTAATGATTGCTTTGCCGGTATCGGCCGATAAGAAAGGCGGGAGCAAGGCAGACTGCACGCACATTCAAGATGGTATCCTTGAATATTCTGCCGGTCACTACCTCGAAGGCCAGCCTTTGAAGACGGGATTTGATCCTTACGGATACAACTACCAGGCGCATCTTTTCAAAGGGTCCTACGCCAACGTCTACTTGGGAGGCAACGGTTACCCACATTACACGGGAGATGATGAAACTTATCTTGCTGAAAATCCTGGTGTCATTGTCACTTGGTACTGGCCATATAGAGATGTCAAACTCGTAATGAAGTGGAACGACGCCTGGCTGAGCAACAAGGACTGCGACGACGACGGTGCGCTCGACCGCCATAACGGCTACAACAGCTACATCGGCTCGGGTGCTTGGGAAACGAACCACCAGTGGGGAACGTACGAATCAGGCGACAAGACATGCGACTGGAATTACTTCTGCAAGATAGTGGCTGTGCCTGCGGATGCGAATAAAGTAGATGGCATATGGCATGCAGCCGATGGTGTGGAAATCGGCGCAGATATCTGGGACCAATTCGCCATCATCCTCCAGGTTGAAAACGATCCATGCGCAGGCCTGCACGGGCAGCAGTACAAGAGCCCCTACAGCGCTGGATTCGGCAAGTACGGGCCTCAGAATCCGTAAGCGTTGGAAATCCGGATTGGCTAAAGACTCCCAAGGTTTCAACACCTCGGAGTCTTTTTCCATGATCAAGGGGAAGACCCGCTCTACAGCTCTCCGATGTCCTCGTTCCAGAGCTTGGGATTGGCGGCGATGAACTCCTTCATCAGCCCCTTACACTCGTCGAGATCGAGGTCGACCACCTCTACCCCGTGCGCTTCCATGAATTCGCGCCCGCCCGGGAATGTTTCCGATTCGACGACGAGCACCTTCGTGATCCCGAACTGCACCACCGCGCCCGAGCAGTAGTAGCAGGGCATCAGAGTGGAGTAGAGCGTGGTGCCCGCATAGCTGCCTACCCGCCCGGCGTTGCGCAGGCAGTCGATCTCCGCGTGGGCCGTCGGGTCGTCGTGTTGCACCCGCCGGTTGTGGCCGCGGCCGATGATGCGGCCGTCCTTTACCAGCACCGAGCCGATCGGAATGCCGCCCTCGGCCAGTCCCTGACGCGCCTCTTCAATCGCCGCCTTCATGAATTCGTCCATTCTCTGCACCTCCCGAATAAGGATAGCCCCATGACGGCTTGCGAGCCAGCGCTTGCACGATGCTTGCCGGGGACCAGCGTCGAACGTAGAATCGTTCCCGTTAAATTCTACTCACAGGCGGATTGCGATGGCAGGATCTATAACTGATGTTCCCGGAATCAGGGTAGGGCACGCTCAGGACTCCAAGGCGCGCACCGGCTGCACGGTTGTCCTGGCGCCGCCGGGGACGATGGGTGGAATCGCTGTTTGCGGCACGGCTCCGGCGACGCGCGAGCTCGATCTGCTGCGCATCGACGGCATCACGCGTGAGATCCACGCCGTGTTGCTGACCGGCGGCTCGGCCTTCGGGCTGGACGCCGCGGGGGGAGTGCTGTCCTGGTTGGAGGAGCATGATGTCGGTTTTGACGCCGGCGTGGCGCGCGTGCCGCTTGTGCCGACGCTGTCCCTCTTTGATCTAGCTTACGGCAGGGCCGACGTGCGCCCCGACGCGGCGATGGCCCGCCAAGCCTGCGAAGCGGCGACGGATGGTGAAGTTGCGACGGGTGCGGTCGGCGTGGGCACCGGCGCAACGGTCGGCAAGCTGCTCGGCATGGAGCACTGCACGCCTTCGGGCGTTGGCACCGCCTCGGCGCGGATCGGCGACGTCGTCATCGGCGCGCTCGCCGTCAGCAATGCCTTCGGAGATCTCGTCGATGAAAAAGGGAGGATCGTCGCCGGGGCGAGGGATCCGAGAAATCCGGACAAATTCGTCGATACGTCGGCCTATCTTCGTGAACACGGAATGCCAAAGCCAGACGCCTTTGCCAACTGCACATTCGCCGTCGTCGTCACCAACGCCCGTCTCGACCGCCGCGAGGCCAACATCGTCGCCAGCATGGCGATGGCCGCCTTCGGCAGGGCCATCAGCCCCGCCCATGCGCCGTTCGATTTCGATGCTGTAATTGTGCTCAGCGGAGGGGACTTGTCGACCGATCTTACAGCCATCGGTTCCATCGCGGGCGACCTGGTTGACGAATCCCTTATATACTGTGGACGAGCACGATAGAATCGATCCGTTTCGATCAAAACATGCACAAGCGAAGTGCCGTGTGGTCTTAAATCAGCTACACGAGGCTTATTGATTCGGCGGTGCAGATTCGACCGGCTCGATAGTCCAGGTGATGGTGTCGCCGTCCTCGCTTACCATTTTGCCTTTAAGCGTCAAGCCCGAAGCGGGAATCGCCATGCGGGATACGGAAACCGCATAACTGGAGCTGAAATCATTCCATCGCATCTTATCGGGAAACATCGCTTTGAGCTTATCAGGGAACATCACCGGGCGGCCCGCCTCATCCATCTCCTTGATGAGTGTTTCAGTGATATTGCTCAGACGGTAGGATTTGGAGGGGACGCCTTCTCCGCCGCCGGGAAGGATCATGAATGAATAGCTGCGGTCGTCGAAATCGAACTCCAATATACTGCCGGCGCCGATGTCCGCAAACCCTTCACCCGATTCGCTGTCAACAATGTAATAATCGTTGAGCTTGGCCGAGTGGTAGATTTCAAGATCGTATTCCGCGGCACCGCCGTTGGCATAGAGGATCAGGATCGAGTCGTCCTCGTAGTCTTCTTCATCGTCGGCATCCTCCTCCGGATAATAATCGTCTTCCTCTTCATCATCGTATTCGTCGTAATACTCATCCTCATCTTCCGGCATCTCCCTGCCGAAAGAAGCCGCACCGGAGGAATTGATCCGTTCGAAGTCGGAACCGCCGATGTTGCCGCCGTCGAAGTTTGAAGTGTAATTACGTGCGTAGGTGAAAATGATTCTCCACTGACTGACGGCCCGGATTTTCTCAACCTGTTTGGAAAAATCGTCGACCGGCTTTGCATCCGCGATTGGGATAAGAAAGGCGGAAGTCAATAGGAGCAAGCCTGCAATCAGCAGCAAACATTTGCCAAGTTTTCCCTCGTGCGAGTGTATTTCGATTGATGACATTACCGGCATTTTGAGCATTATCAAGACCTCTTTAATTTATTTTTATCAATTTAGTCTAATTCTGGTCCGGCGGCAAGATGGAACCATTGGCTTGAAGAAACAGGAACAGAAGAAACGTGCCGCGTGCATCCGCTGTTACGCGGTTTCGATTACATCAGCGTGGCATGAATATTCGGATCGGGGGAGGGGATGACGACTGTCTTCATCAGCAATCCAGTATCGATGATTGCATCTGAGCCGGCGGCGACTGCGGCGCGCACGTCGCTCTCCAAACCAGTGAGCGTGTAGAAAGTCTTTCCGCCGATACCGTTGGCGATGCGGATTTCAATCAGCTGCACGTCGGCGGCCTTGACCGAGTGGTCGGCGGCCTCGATTGCCGATGGAGCGCTGAATGTCTCAACGATGCCGAGGCTCTCGATCTCCGAGACGGTGGTGGTGGCGGAGATTGCGGGGAAGATCTGCGCGTGGACGTTGGGAATGACGATGCCGTCGATGGTGTGGATGCCGCCGGTTTCCTTGCCGCACTCGACCGACTCGGAGACCGCGCCGACGTCACCGCGCACGATCGCCAGGTACTTGCCGCTGCAGATCGTACGGCCTATCACCAGCTCGACCTCGGCCTTCTTGATCATCTCGTCCATCGCCTCGATGCCGGCCGCGATCGAGTTGAACTCCACCAGTCCCAACGCTTCCCTGATCATCTCGCTCTCCAAGGATCCCCCGATTCTAACCGATCTCTGTGACACAGTCAGGCTTCATTTTATTAGAGGAAAAGCTGGTTTCAACCACGGAGAACACAGAGGACACGGAGGAAAAGATCAATTAATGATTCTCTTGATGCCATGCTTTAGTCGAACGACATTGAAGTTGATCAACAGGCCCAGCTTCTTACCGCTAAGTTTCAGGTACGAGAGCAATTGCGCTTCATGGATAGGTAGAATACGCTCCACCGCCTTGATTTCAACAATCAGCCTGTCCTCGATCATCAGATCAATCCTGTATCCTGCGTCGATTTTCAGGCCGTCGTAATTGATCGGCATTCTCACCTGAGCGGATACATTCAACCCCCGCTTGTGCAGCTCGTGCATCAAGCAGGCTTCATAGGCACTCTCCAGGAGTCCAGGACCCAAGGCCGTATGAACCTTCATGGCGGCGTCAACCAAGTGTCCGCTCAGTTCATTCAACTCCATTATCTCTTCTCTGTGTCCTCTGTGACCTCTGTGGTTATCCCAGCGTTTGTATCCGGATCGAGTCGTTCACGGCGATCACCTCGCCGGCGAGGGGTGCGTGGAGGTTGGCGCCGAGGGTGTCGGCGGGGCGGCGGGCGATCAATTCTCCCGCGGCGACGCTCTGCCCCGGGCGGACAAGCGGTTCAGAGGGCGTGCCGAAGTGCTGGTCGAGCGGCAGGACCATCTCGGCGGGATGGAGGAATTCCTCGTGGAAACGGGCCCGGACCTTGTACGGCGTTAGCCCGAGGCGGGCTTCGAGGCGAGGTGTGGGGATTTTGCTGTTCTCGTTGATGACCGGCGATGGGCGGAAGTTCTCGGTCTCCTCCTCTGACGGCGGGCTGGTGCGTTCCTTGAGCCACTGGATCACGCGACGGGGGCTGATCAGCTGCGGGCAGGCGTAGAGGCTGCAGGCGCCGCACTCACAGCAGAAGTGGGCGAAGCTGGTGGCGTCCTTGTCGGTCTCGAGGTTGAAGGCGATCTGGCGCATGATCTTGTGCGGCTCGATCGCATGTCCGATGATCCGCCGCGGGCACATCTCGGTGCAGTAGTAGCACTGGTCGCAGACCGAGCGGGCGATCAGGGCGATCTTGTGGATGTCGAGCGAGGCGTCAGTCAGCGCAGGATTGTTGGGCGGGAGGACGAGGAATCCCGCGCTGGTCTTCTTCACGGGCTCTGCGGTTTCGACGCGCTTGCCCATCATCGCGCCGCCTTCGAGGACGGCGTATTCGGGGATCGTTGCACCGCCGGCCAGCTCGATTAGCATCGAAACGGGGGTTCCCAGCGGTGCTTCGACCACCAGCGGATCGGCGACCGCACCGGCGATTGTCACGTAGCGGCTGGTCACCGGTTTGCCCTCATCGACCGCCTCGGCGATTTGCTGCAGGGTGATTACATTGTGGACGACGACGCCGACGTGCAGCGGCAAGCCTCCATGGGGCGGCACGCGGCCGGTGGCCTCGTGGGTCAGCATGTGCTCGTCGCCGGCGGGGTAGACATCGCGCAGGGAGATGACCTCGAAGCGGCCGTCGGCTTTGGCGCGGTAGAGGTCGAGCAGATCGGTGCGTTTCTCCTTGATTCCGATATACTTCTTACGTGCGTTGAGCGCCTGCGCCGCCAACTCGGCGCCGCGGATCAGCAGTTCCGGGTGGCGGACCATTGCCCAGTAGTCAGAGTAAAGCAGCGGCTCGCACTCGGCAGCGTTGACGATCAGGATCTCTGCCTTGTTGTCCAGCTTGACGGCGGACGGAAATCCCGCCCCTCCGCAACCGACAACGCCTGCCGATTCGATTGCCTCAATTATCGACATCCGCCGCTCCTTGGGCAGATGTTAGCACGCCGCGATGGGTCCGGCCACGATCTCGAGAGATCAGAAGTGATAGACGTTGAACTCCGTGCGGCAGGCCGGGCCGGGAGCGTAGTGCAACACCGGCGGCTGCCCCAACTCCATCACCATGCAGCCGAAGGTGAGGCCGCCGCCGTCCTCGCGTGTGCGGCAGACGGGATTGCGCGCATCATCACGCGAGCTGAGCGCATCCACTATTTCAGGCAGCCCCACCTTGCGATTCGGATCGATCAGCCGCCGTTCGAGTGAGCCGAAGCGGATCTCCGAGTTGCCCGGTCCGTATCGCTTGTATTTTGGCGGGCGTTTTGCCAGCAGACGCTTGTAGGTGCTCTGGTCGTCGTTCACCAGCGGATTGTTGGTGTGGTAGATACGGGTGGCGCCCTCGAATGGGATGAACTGCGGAGTGACGTTGGCGGAACACTCGAAGCAGGCAATTTCCCGCGGTCCGCCGATGGTGTAAGCCTGGCCGGAAGCATGCTTGACCGTCTGAACGAACTTAACGGCGTCCTCGTAAGTTTCCTGCTCGAGAATTCCGCGGATGACAAATGCCACCGGCAGGCCGTCGATGCGCTGGTTGAGCTGCAGGAGAGCATTGACCACGACGGCGATGCCGCGGTTGTTGACGCCGTTGAGCGAGACGTATCCAGCATGTGTCGGTACAAAGGACTCGAGTGAAGAATCCTCGTGTTTAATGTGGAGCAAGGCCTGAAAGCCGTCGTAGAACGTGGGGATATCGAGATTCTGGCCGAGGACAGGAGTGGTGCCGGGATCGAACACACCCGCGACGCTGCATTTGTCGGCTTCCGTGATCTCGATGCCGTAGTATCTGTTGCGTCCGTACCACCACTCCTCATCGCCGAACTGGAAGGCGAGCATGGTGGGGAAGTCGATGCCCGAGCCCTCCGCGAGCCCGTGGACCTCCTCGAGCAGATCGGGCGTCCAAGCCTGGATCGCGGCCGGGAAGTCGGTATCGGCGAGGAACTCCTCAATGAATCTATCGGGATCGTCGACCTCGTAGGAGCGGCAAATATCCTCCTTCCACAGCGCCATAAGTTCCCTGATCTTTTCCCGCAACGACTCGCCATGGATCCGCCCCCGCTGTCTCGGTGTCCCCTCGAGCAAGACAACAGGCATATCTTTGCGCGTGGTTTTCCGACAGGTAGCAGTCGTGCCGGCAAGGGCCGCCGGTCCTGCCATCAGTGCTCCAGCGGCCAAGGCCGCCCGCCTGAGAAATGTCCGCCTTTTCATGTTCCCCCCCTGTGTATGAGCTGGATCGTACGGTTTCGCGTCGAAATCGTCTCACTTGCCCTGAGGTGCGGGCAGCTCGAAGATCGAGTCATCCACATCGACATTTGTTTCCACAGAAATGAGCTCGACGATTGTCTGCATTCCTCCTTCAGTATTCTCTTCTCGAAATGCAATGGTAAGGCCGTTGATCTCTTGGTAGTCGGATAGGTACGTTCTCGATTCAACCTCCGTGCCGGTATCGGGGCTTGCGTAGACGATGGTCGATAGGCGCGGCAAACCTGTCTGAGCGTCGAAATAGAGATCGAAGACATAATCCCCGGGGAAAGAATATTTAAGATGGTTCAGCTCTTCCCCCTCGACAACCTCTTTGCCGATGAATTCCACCTTCACTCCCCTCTCCGCGAGACCAAAGTAAAACGCGTCGTAGATGGCTGTCGCATTGAACAGCCTCGCGGAGTAGTCATCGAGCGGCGTCGGCTCGGTGATCCCTGCAATCGGATTTACATGCCAGGCGACTGTGCCATTGGTGCAGCGGACAAACTGCTGGCCTTCGAAATTGAGCATGATCTTTCTCTTGTTCGGGCGTTTGGAGTAAACCTCCAACGACAGGCTCATTCCGTAGGAGGGGATGGAGAAGCGTCCGATCACTCTCGTTGTGTTGATCGCCGTGAGAGCCTCTGTTCCACCCATAGCATCGACGGCTTTGGCGATGATTTCCTCGGCTGTTTGAGCGTTTGCTCCCGCAGCCGCCATCAAAACCAGCAATGCCGCAGCTATAACATTTTTCGCGTTCATGCTTCTCTCCTTAAAGGCTATGTTGTTAATCGGTCGGCGACTCTCCTGGTCGTTCTCAGGCATAAGCCGGTAAGCTCATTTAGCATCGATCTGCCTGGTCACCCATCTGACACCTTCGACAAGCGCCCTCCGGATCTCCGGCTCGCTTTGCACGTGGGCGGCGTTGACGATTTCCAGCTTCACTTTATCGAATTTCTTTGCCAACAGGATGGCCGTTCGCGGCGGGCAGATAAGATCGAAACGACCATTGGTTATGAATGTTGGGATATGGGAGATTTTCTCGGCGTCGCGCATCAGCTGGCCTTCTTCCAGGAAGTAAGAGTTCATTGAGTAATGGCAGTCGAGAACAACCATTCCCGTTCCGTCGAAGCTGTCGATGATCCTTTCGACCTCCTTCCCGGACATACCGAGGACCATCATCCGAAAGCCGTAAAGCAGCGCGCCGCGGACAGCTTTCTTCCGAACGTCGGTGTCTTCACTTTGGGTCATCTCGAAAACCTGGCGGTGATAATCTATGCTCTCGGGGTTCGGCATCAAGTTTCTGAACTTCTCGAAATTGTCCGGAAAGAACAATGCCGTGCCGCCGTGCCAGTAGTGATCCGCCTCCGCCTTGGTACCGAGGAAGACGCCGCGCAGGATCAGTCCGCTCACCATCTCCGGGTAAGTCTCGGCGTATGCCAGCGCCAACGTGGTACCCCACGAGCCTCCGAAGATCAGCGCCTTGCCCTCCACGCCGAGATGGTCGCGGATCCGGTTGATATCCTCCACCAGCAGCTGAGTGGTGTTGTCGCGCCACTCCCCGGCGGGCTTCGAGCGTCCAGCGCCTCGTTGGTCGAAAAGGATGATTCGGTACTTGCCCGGCTCGAAGAAGCAGGTGGTTTCCTTAGTCGCCGAGGCTCCAGGGCCGCCGTGGAGCACGATCACCGGGATCCCCTTCTCCTCGCCGCGTACCTCCCAGTAGAGTAAATGGATGTCGGAGACCTGAAGGTAGCCGCTCCGCAGCAGTTTATGAACAGTGTAGAGACTGCTCTCCTGCTCGGCGGCGCACGCGGTGGCGAGCAATGCCATCAGAACCGAGAACAGAGAAATAACGAGCGCTCTTTTCACCTACAGATCTCCTTCAGCCGAGAAAAATCAGCCATAGATACAATGCTATAAGGTTGAGCGAGAGAACCACAGCGAAGAAAAGCAGCCACGGTTTAAGCTGGTCTCGCCTCGCCTTATCCGGCTTCCGCTCTTCGATGATTGCCTTGTTCTCACCGTCGCCGCTCATGTGTCACTCCCCGCTGAATCTCCATCTAGGGTTTTCTCGGTTTCGCCCTCACCGGGGACGAACTCGAGGATGTCGCCCGGCTGGCAGTCAAGAGCCCGGCAGATGGCCTCAAGTGTCGAAAAGCGTACCGCCTTGGCCTTGCTCTGCTTGAGGATGGATAGATTGGCGATCGTGATGCCTACCTTCTCTGCAAGCTCGGTAAGCGACATCTTGCGCTTGACCAGCATCATGTCGAGATTTATTAAAATCGGCATCCACAAGAGCCTTTTATATCGTCAGGTCGTGCTCTTCCTGCAGCTTGATTCCTCGTTTGACTATCTGCACGACCCCCAGCATGACCATCCCCCACAGGACGGTGCCCAAGCCGAAGTTCAGCATAGGCTTAAGCGTGGCCGCAGGGACGTGGAGATGTTTAATATATATCCCGGCTATCAACCAGCCGAGCAGCCCTTCCAAGGGCCCGAAAAACACTATAATGATCGCGATAACATTCAGCCGGTTGAGATTCTTGCGCAGGAACGGTTTTCCACGCTGAACATCCCGATAGAAGAGTATGAGCAGGATGGTGATTACCAATGAGATAAGCCGATTTTTGTAGGCATGTAAAAAAAGTAAAAGTGTGCTTAGCGGATCGGGAAGCGATTTGAAGCTGATCAGTGTTGCGTAGTGGCCGTAAATTACTGCCCTGAAGCCGTTGTCTGAGATTTTGATTCCTTCTTCTTCCATATCAGCATTCGTGTACAAGGCATTGATGGGCACCCCGATTGAAAGGTCGAAGCCTAGCGGATCACTGGAGACAGACTGGAGATCTTCGATCAGCAGACCTGTTATCGCTAGAATTTCAAAAATCAGAATTAAGATGAAAAACATCTGGATCAGGTCGGGGAATTTACCGCCCTTAGCGTCGCCGATGGGATGCCTACGAGCCCCCTTGGGACGCGTGATCCCTTCTTCTTTGTCACAGTAAATGCATTGCTGAGGCACATGGAAATAGTACTTGGAAGGCCAGTCCCGGCCGCACTTGGGGCACTTCATCAGCGCGCCTCCTATATGGTGAGGTCGTGTTCTTCTTTGAGTTTTACGCCCTCATCGAATATCTGGGCGATTACCACGATTATCAGGCCCAGGAATACAGTGCTGATATCGACGTAGAAACCAAAACCCAGCGTGGCGCCGGTGAGCCGGACTCTGTCGATCAACGCCCAGGTCATCAGGTACTGGATCAATCCCGCAACTGGTGCATAGAGCGCCACAACCCAACCGATCTTTCGAATGGCCGCCGCGTTTTGACGGACGAACAGACGGGCATTGGTCACCTCGTCCAGGAAATTCAGTAACTGATGCAGAATGAAAAGTGAGACACCGATTTCAATCAGCACAATAAAAACAAGGGAAATCATATACGGCCAGTCGTGTTCGCCGAGGTGGACTTCGACGACGCCGCTGCTCATGAAAGCGGGGAGAGAGTCGGCCACCGGATTGGGGGAGTTCATCTGAATGAAACCATCGATGTGGGTGGCACTCATCAGCAACGGCAGATCCACGCCTTTGATCCGGCCCGATACGAGAACACCGATACCAAAAACGATGATCAGGAACAGCACTACCCACAGGAATCCGTAGCCAAGGTAAAGCACGGCCTTGATTATCCTCACCATGCTGACCTGTTTGTCGGGCTTTTCAGGAGTCGTGTCGTACGGGTCTTTACGGACGATCCCTTCTTCCTTGTCGCAGAAAATGCACTGCTCGGGCACATGGAAATAGTACTCGGAAGGCCAGTCCCGGCCGCACTTGGAGCACTTCATGTTGTTTTCCCCCGGCAGATCCCAGGGAGTTTTCCGTGGGATCGCTGCCCCGTCCATTATGTCTCAATCTATGGCTCCATTTATTGATAGTCAAGATATTTTTATTGTTTATCGATAAATATTTGCCGAAATACGATGCATGGTGATTGGATGCGGTGGCATACGCTAACGTTTCTTCGGCCGGATTTTTTTATTTTTTGTCGATAATACAAACGAAAGCAGCCTCCCAGCCATGGCTGAGAGACCGCTTGTTAATTGATGTTCTTAGCCGGGGATCAGGCGTCGAGAATCTTGTCGACCTCTTCCTTATCCACATCGGTGATGTAAGGAATACCGCTGATCTCGGCTGCTTCCTTGGTCAGGCAGGCGATGTCGTCGCGGCTGATCACGCCGACATTGAACTTGCGGGCGCCGCACATCAGCTGACGCAGACCCTGACCCAGCCGCTCATAATAAGTGTAGAGACCAAGGGCGCCGGTCGGGATCTTGTTGAAGGTTTCTTCGCCGAGCTCGATCTTGAGGTCTTCAGCGGTGACGAAGATATCTTCCTTGCGAGTGCCGAAGCGCTCGATGTAGACCGGCACGATGCTCTCGTCGATCGTCCGGCCGATGGTCTTGCCGACCATGGCTGCGGCAATCGGGCCGCGGGCCATGCCGATCATTTTGGCGTAGGGTGAGCAGAGGGCCAGCCCCTTGAACATCTGGTCCTCGAAGGTGAAGCCGCCGGCGAGAGTGATTGACGGGACATGCTCGCCCTTCTTGGCGAGGCGGTCGCAGAAGTAGTAGAGCAGCGAATGCAGCTCGACGATGGGAACGCCCCACTCGTTCATCATCCGCCAGGGGCTCATGCCGGTGCCGCCGCCGGCGCCGTCGACTGTAAGCTGGTCGAGTTTTGCAGTGGAAGCGAACTTGACGGCACGAGCGAGGTCGGCAGGTCTGTAAGCGCCGGTCTTGAGGAAGACGTACCTGGCGCCCGCACTTCGAAGTTCTTCGACGCGGGCGTTAAAGCTATCCCACTCGACCATGCCGACGCGGGAATGCCGCTCGAACTCCTTGAAGGCGCCGCGCTCGAAGGCCTTGATCACGTTCTCGTCGAGCGGGTCGGGTAGGACCACGTAGCCGCGCTTGCGCAGCAGCTGGGCCTTCGGTAGATTCTTGATTTTGACCTCGCCGCCGATGTCCTTGGCGCCCTGACCCCACTTCAGCTCGACGCAATCGACACCCAGCTTCTCGATGGCGTACTCCTGCGCTCCGAGGCGCGTGTCCTCGACGTTGGCCTGCACCACGATCGTGCCCCAGCCGTCGCGCTGGAAGTCTTTGAACAGCTTAACCCTGCGGTTGAGGTCGGGGGCATTCACAACCCTTCCGTTCTTGATCTCCGACTCGACATCCATGCCGACCACGTTCTCGCCGATGGTCAGGCCGGTTCCGGCGAGCGCGGTGCCGATCGCCAAGCCTTCCCAGTTGTTCTTGGCGACGTTGGTCGAGCCGATGCCCGGTATCATGATCGGGAGCTTGAATTTGATGCCCTCGTCATGACCGATTTTCACAGAGAGGTCGACGTTGGGGAAGATCGCCACGTCGGAGTCGGCTTCTATGCCGACGGCACCGACTGCGGTCCCGAGGATGGTGAAGTCGGAGTAGTCGACCGGGTATTCCTTCTCCGAGGCCGTGGTGATGATACCGAAAGGCTGGGGATAAATTACCTCGTGGCCGCGATAAGCGCTTTTGCCGATCTCGCACATCCCCACGCAGCCGTCAACGCATGTTACACACATCCCGCTGATGGGCGTAATCGATCCTTCAGTGCGGTTCTTGGTCAACGTTGCCGCCGACCTGTTAACTCTCGTATAACTCATTTCAATTCCTCCCACAAACAGCGTTGAATCTATAAATCATTGGCATTGATTAACTTACACACCGTTGGTTATTCGTTGCTTTCGGCTGCGAGAGCGGCCTTGGCGGCAACGGTTTCAGCTTCGATGTCCGTGACGCAACGCACGCACGGATCCAAGTAGCACATGGCGTGATCGTAGACCTCCACGCATGGCGGGGAGGCGTTGACGCAGGCGTTGCAGATCGGCGAATCGATCGTGTTGGCCGGGCAACGCATCTGGCACGCCGGGCAGATGTACATGCACGCACCGCAAAGCCTGCAGGTTTCTGAGCGGATGTCGAAGGCCGTCGTGATGCCTCGGGAATCGCCCCGATTGACGAACCCGATGGCCTTGGCCATCATCTGTTCCTCACACATCCTCACGCAGAGGCCGCAGAGGATGCAGTCGTCATTGCGAGGCTCGAAGCGGCACTGAGTGACCTCGTACTGCGATGCCAGGTCCTGGATGACTTTGCTGGAAGGGCAGGTGGCCAAGTACATCTCGATGAGCATCCTCCGTGTCTCCACCACCCGTTTCGTGTGAGTGAAAACCTCGAGGCCATCCTCGGCGGGGTAGGTGCAGGAAGTGACCATCTTGGCGTTCGGTCCTCTACCGAGGTCCACCACGCAGAGCCTGCAGGCGCCGTACGGGGAAAGTCCGTCGTTGTGGCAGAGAGTCGGGATCGGGAAGCCCAGGAAGCGTGCCGCCTCAAGCAGGGTCGCTCCCTTTTCCACCTCCAACTCGACGCCGTTGATCTTTAGCTTAGGCATGTTTTTACCTCGCTCAGCTCTGGTCGTGTTGCCCGGTTTCGATTACGGCCTCCAGATCACAGCGCAGGCATCGCTTGCACTCGTTGATGGCTGGCTCGTCCTCCAGGCAGAGCTCGACCTCATCGAAATTCCCGATTCTGGCCGCAACGGGGATACGAGGTACCTCCGCACGACTCTCCGGAATCTCTTCAGGATCGAACTCCATGGGTTCGATAGTGAATGACGGTCTCGTCACCGAGTACGACCGCCTGACGGGTTCGCCCCTCAGGTATTGGTGGATCGACTCGGCAGCCACCTTTCCGGCGCCCATTACCTCCACCACTATTGAGGGTCCGGTGAGCACGTCGCCGCCTGCGAAGACGGCTGAATCACCGGTCTGAAGAGTTTCGGGATCGGCTACGATGGTACCCCAGTCGGAGATCTGTATTCCGGAATCCTCAGGAATAAATCCCAGATCCGGTTTCTGGCCGATCGCAGCGATCAGGGTGTCCAACTCCACTGTGAATTCGGATCCGGGGATCGGAACGGGTTTTGGCCTTCCGCTCTGGTCGACCTCGCCGAGCTCCATCCTGATGCACTCGACGGCATGAATCCCGCCATTCTTGACGAGCGCACGTTTGGGTGCGACGAGGAACTGAATCTCGATACCTTCTCGGATTGCCTCTTCGATCTCCTCTACGTCAGCAGGCATTGCCATGCCTTCCTTCAGTGCCTCTTCGATCTCCTCGTTGTCGGCAGGCATCTCGGCTCTGGTCCGGCGGTATAGAATTATTACTTTCTTGCATCCAAGGCGATAGGCGGCCCTGGCAGCATCGATGGCGGCGTCTCCACCGCCGACAACACCGACAATGTCGCCAATTTTCTCACGCTGCCCGTACTTTACCTCTCTGAGGAAGCGGATGACGTCGTACACGCCTTCGGCTTCCTCGCCGGGGATGTTGAGATCCAGGTTCTTGTGAGCGCCGGCAGCTATGAAAATGGCATCGTGGCGGCTGCGCAACTCCTCCCAAGACAAGTCACTGCCAATCGCAGTATTGGGAACGAATTTAACGCCTGTTTTCTCGATGTAGTCGAGGTCGATCTGGAGGATATCCTTGGGGAGCCGATAATCAGGAATTGCGATTCCCAGCATTCCGCCGATAACCGGCTGCGACTCATAGACAGTAACGCCGTATCCTGCTTGGGCGAGATAGAATGCTGCAGCGAGACCCGCCGGCCCGGATCCGACGATACCAACGGTTTCTTTGTACTCCCGCTCCCGTGGTGGAGGCGGGCTGACGCCGAAACGACGTTCGTGGTCCATCGCGACACGCTTAAGGTTTCTTATTGCGATTGGCTCGCCGAATTCGCCTGAGCGGCACTTGTGCTCGCAAGGCCGGGCGCAGACACGGGCGCAGACGTTGGGAAGCGGGTTGCCATGGCGGATAACATCGGCGGCCCTGCCGAATTCGCCTCGTCCGATCAGAGCAACGTAAGCGGGAACGTCCGTTCCGATCGGGCACGTATGTTGACAGGGAGACGAAATGATCTTCTGGCAGACCGCTGCCTGGCAACGCTTGTTTCTGGCATGAAGCTCATATTCCTTGCGGAAGTGCCGCAGCGTCGAGATTACCGAGTTGGCTGCAGTCTGCCCGAGGCCACACATGGAGGCGTTCTTGACCGTCTGGCCGAGTTGCTCGAGCAGGTCGATGTCCTCCACGGTTGCCTTTCCCTCGGTGAACTTGGTGACGATCTCGAGCAACCGACGAATGCCCTCCCGGCAGGAGAAGCACTTGCCGCATGACTCGTCTTTAAGAAAATTCAGGAAATAGCGGGCAACATCGACCATGCAGTTGTCTTCATCCATGACGACCATGCCGCCGCTGCCCATCATGGAGCCGGCTTCCTTTAGGCTCTCGTAGTCAATCGGAAGATCGAGCAGCTGAGCCGGTATACAACCGCCTGATGGTCCGCCCGTCTGTACGGCTTTGAACCTTTTATCACCGGGGATGCCGCCGCCGATATCGTAGATGATCTCCCTCAAGCTGATTCCCATGGGGACTTCCACCAGGCCGGTGTTGTTGATCTTTCCCACAAGCGAAAAGATCTTCGTCCCCTTGCTGGTCTCTGTCCCGGTCGATGCGAAAAATTCGGCACCGCGAAGGATGATCTGCGGCACGTTGGCCCAGGTCTCGACGTTGTTGATCGTCGTCGGCTTGCCCCACAGGCCCTTGATCACGGGGTAGGGGGGGCGCTGGCGGGGAACGCCGGAGCTGCCCTCGACCGAGTGGATCAGCGCAGTTTCCTCGCCGCAAACGAAAGCGCCCGCACCGCGCTCCACCTCGATGTCGAGGGCGAAGCCGTTGGAGCCGATCTTCTCTCCGAGCAGGCCGTACTCCCTGGCCTGATTGAGCGCCATGTTGATGTGCTTGACTGCGAGGGGATATTCGTCGCGGACGTAGATGAAGCCCTTCGTCGCGCCGATGGCGTAGGCTCCGATGATCAGCCCTTCAATTACTGCGTGCGGGTTGCCCTCGAGAAGGCTTCGGTCCATGTAGGCGCCGGGGTCGCCCTCGTCGGCGTTGCAGATGATGTATTTGACATCGCCTTCGACGGCCCTTGCCAGCTCCCATTTCTTACCGGTAGGGAAGCCGGCGCCTCCGCGTCCGCGGAGCTGGGAGTGCTTGATCTCCTCGATCACCTCCTCCGGGGATTTCTCCTCAATAACCTTGAAGAGGGCTTGGTAGCCGCCCAGGGCAATGTAGTCCTCTATGCTGGTGGGGTCGATAAACGCGTTGTTGCCCATTAGGTTGCGCTTCTGTTTTTTGTAGAAGGGGATGTCCTTCTCGTAGATTATCCTCTCCTCTGTCCGCTTATCGACATAGCAAAGGCGATCAACGATATCGCCCTTGATAATCGTCCTCTCAACGATCTCTGCGGCATCCTCTGGTTCAAGCTGTTGGTACACTATCCCTTTGGGATAGATGACAACGAACGGCTCCATCTGACAGAAACCGTGGCAGCCGGTCTCTCTGACGTCTACCTTGTCGCTCAAGCCGTGCTTTTCCAGTTCCCGCCTGATGGCTTCCGAAACTGCCGCCGAACCACACGCTCGGCAGCAAGTGCCTGACGGTATGACGATGCAAGTTCGGTTGGGTGGATGCCTTTGGGAAAGTTTCGAGGATAGTGCTTTTAACTCTGCTGCGGTAGTAACTTTTTTCATGACCGCGAATCCTCGTTCTATTAATCTTCTGGAGAAATCTACTTTCCCCTGAGTAGTTATGAAATGTTCGTAATTGCGGGTTGATCCCTCATGTTTGCATTTCGCCTAGGCTACCTCCTTTGAGATACTGACGCCGTACTGACTCAGCAAATCCCGAATCTTCTTGACGTTCATGTGACCGTGATACTCTCCGTCGATGACGACAACGGGTCCGATAGCGCAGGCTCCAAGACAGTTCACCGTCTCAAGGGAGAATTTTCGGTCTTCTGTCGTATCACCGGGACCGATTTCAAGCAGACGTTTAATCTCTCTCAAAATCGAAGGGGCCCTGCGGACGTGGCAGGCAGTGCCCAGGCAAAGGCTGATAACGTGCTCACCCTTGGGTTCTAACGAGAAGCCCTTGTAGAAAGTAGCAACGCTGAAAATATCAATCTCTTTGAGATTGAGTTCCTCAGCTATCTTGAACAAGGCGTTTCGCGGAAGATAGCCGTACTCGCGCTGAACATCCTGAAGGATAGAGATAAGCTTATTTTTCTGGTGTCCGTATCCCTCAATAATTGTTCCAACGGTAGCGATTTCGGGCTCATCATACCCATGTGAGCGCAAGCTCACCTTCATATGAATATCCCTCCGAAATAGGCTTTTTCTAAACAGCAGAAACTACAGGGATGATCCCCCATAAAACCTCAACTTCACTATGATAACAGGCGATTCCTGAGATTCAACCGTAATTGCCGCGTTGGACACAATTAATCGCATTCAAACCACAAATACATCGGATATGAGCATTGTCATGGGTTCCCCTAATAGCCACTCCGCGCACGGTATGTGAACGCGCGGGTTGCGGCGGGCTCAAAAGAGGAATTTGGAACTGGAAAAAATTGTTGGTACAAGCTAGAGTGTTAGAAACCCTCGTGATGTTTAATTGGAGTATTTTGCAATGACGAGCAGGCTTCATAGCACTGTGTCATGGCAGGAGGCGTCGAGCGGCCGTTTCTGGCAGGCAGTCGAGAAATTGGGTCTCGATCCTGACTATGCCAGAATCCACGAGACTCCGGAGCGCGAGATGTGCTGCAGCCTTCCGGTCGTGATGGACAACGGTCAGATCGAGGTCTTTTGGGGCTGCCGGTTCCAGCATAGCACCCAGCGCGGCCCGGCCAAGGGAGGCATCATCTTCGATCCCCTTGTCGCCAAGGAGGAAGTCAGGTCAGTGGCCGCTGCAATCACCTGGAAGCATTCGGTGGCGAATATCCCGTTCGGAGGCGCCAAGGGCGGAATCCGTTGCGACGCACAGGGCCTCAGCCCCGGCGAACTCGAGCGCCTGTTGAGGCGTTATACAACCCGGATAATGGATATCATCGGCCCTGACCGCGATGTGCCCGCGCGCGACATCGATTCCACCGAGCAGATGATGGCGTGGATCTATGACACCTACTCGATGCACACCCGCCAGTGGCATATCGGTGTCGTCACCGGCAAGCCGGTTGCTATGGGAGGCAGTTATGGTGCGAGGGAGGCGACCGGTTACGGCGTATACGCCGGCACTCGTGAGGCGTGCAAAACGATCGGGATCGATCTGGCCGGAAGCAGGATAATCGTTCACGGTTTTCGCAACATCGGGCCGACATTCTCCAGATTTGTTTCCGAGCATGGGGCGAGTGTCGTCGCCGTGGCACACGGAAACTCTGCGATCCTCAACGAGGGCGGCCTCGATGCGGAGGCGTTGAGCGGGCACTTCAGAGAATCCGGCGGTTTTGAAGGCTTCGGAGGTGGTGAAACGATCCCGATTCATGAGTTCTACAGTCTTGAGTGCGATATTTTTGCCTCCTGTGCCGCCGACACAATCCTCACGCCGGAGGTCGCCGGTAAGATCCGCGCGAAAATCTTCGTGGAGGGCGACGATTGTCCCGCCACCCAAGAAGCAGACCAGGCCCTCGATGACAAGGGCGTGTTTGTGGTTCCCGACCTGTTGGGGAATGCCGGA
This sequence comes from uncultured bacterium, assembly GCA_965602675.1. Taxonomy (GTDB): domain Bacteria; phylum Acidobacteriota; class DATKUA01; order DATKUA01; family DATKUA01; genus DATKUA01. The sequence goes on from CBFCZO010000033.1 coordinate 18,910, forward strand.
GTAGTGACGGGATCGTACCTCGAGTGGGTCCAGAACCGGCAGGGTATCTTCTTTAGTCGGGAAGAAGTGCTTGATGGCATCGATAAGCAGGTGGTTTCCGCCTTTGCCACGGTCAATGAATACAAGAAACGCTTCGATACCGACATGCGCAATGCGGCTTACATCCTCGCCGTCGACAGGGTTGTAACCGCCGCCCGTATGAGAGGCATTTATGCCTGAACAGTTTGGCGGAAAATAATCCGTTCGGGGCAGGTGACAGCTCAAGATCGACCGGAGAGTGCGAATGAGCGAAGAGGTCTACAGCATCGTTTTTTATCGTGACGGCAAGCAGTCCGCTGCTTCCCTTTTTCCCAACAGCCTGCCCGAGGCGCTTGAGATGCTGAAGCAGATCCAGCGGATGGAATTGATGCCCGGCATCGAAGCCGACGCAGCGGAACTGCGCAAGGGAACAAAGGTAGTCAAATTCGTGGAGCTGGATACGGGCGGCCCCGTCCCAAGACGGAGACCCGGCGATTATTCCGAACTTTGGAGCGGAGAGGAAAATGAGTGAGGTACGCCTTTCCGCGGACGCAATATTACGCATTTTATTATGGGCGTTTGGAGGATAAGAAATGGGAGTCCGGCACAAAGATGACGTAACACCATTCGAGGCGATGCAAGCGCGTTTTTGGACCGCTGTGGACAAGTTGGGTTTGGACCACGGATTCGCAAAGATCCTCGAGCAACCGGAGCGCGAACTGCATGTAAGCATTCCGGTGGTTATGGACGACGGCAGCATCAAGGTTTTCGAGGGTTACCGCGTGCAGCACAACACCGTTCGAGGGCCTGCCAAGGGCGGCATCCGTTTCGACAAGAACGTCTCCTCCAACGAGGTCCAGGCGCTTGCGGCATGGATGACATGGAAGTGCGCCGTAGTGGATATCCCGTTTGGCGGCGGAAAGGGCGGCGTGATCTGCGATCCGCCGACGCTGAGCATGGGCGAGATGGAGAAAATCACCCGCCGCTTTGTCACCCGCATCATGGACATCATTGGGCCCGACCGCGACATCCCCGCTCCCGACGTGAACACCACCGCGCAGGTGATGGCGTGGTTCTACGATACCTATTCGATGCACACCCGGCAGTGGCATGCCGGCGTGGTCACCGGCAAGCCGGTGGAGATGGGTGGCAGCAAGGGCCGCGAGGAAGCCACCGGTTTCGGCGTTTACATTTGCGCGCGCGAAGCCTGCAAGGTCAAGGGCACGGAGCTTGCCGAGAAAAAGATTATCGTCCAGGGCTTCGGCAACGTCGGGTCGTGGTTTGCTAAATTTGCCCAAGACGACGGTGCGAAAATAACCGCCGTGGCCGACATCACCGGCATCGTTTACAACAAGAAAGGTTTGGACATCCCTGCTCTTAAAACCTGGGCAAAAGAACACCGCGGCATCAAAGGCTTCAAGGATGCCGAGGAGATCTCGATCGAAGACTTCTACAGCCTCGAATGCGACATTTTCGCTCCCTGCGCGCTGGAGAACGCGATCAATTCCGAGAACGCCGGCAAGATAAAGGCGAGGTTCATCGTGGAAGGAGCCAACGGCCCGACCACTCCCGCCGCGGATGTAATTCTCGAGGAGAAAGACGTCCACGTGGTTCCCGACATTCTCTGCAACGCAGGCGGTGTCGTGGGTTCCTATTTCGAGTGGGTCCAAAACCGCCAGGGAATCTTCTGGGATAAAGAGACCGTGCTGCAAAAGATCGAGGAGAAGATGGTCGAGTCCTACCACAAAGTCTACAAAGTCAGGGAGGACTACGACACCAAGATGCGCGCGGCGGCATATATTCTCGCCGTCAAGATGGTCGCCGACGTAGCCAGGATGCGTGGTATCTACGCCTAGCTCATCCGATCCGAACACAAGCATACGAAGCAGCCTCGGTTATGAATCAACCGGGGCTGTTTATTACTATTGGCTAAATAGGTGCGCTCACCGCTAGAAGAACAGCTTGAATCCGAGGCGGATGGTGCGCGGCGCCTGGAAATGGCTGTCCATCATGTAGCGTGGGTCGTAGCGGCCGGTGTGATAAGGCTCGAATAGTTGGCTGATATCGACCGGCGTGCCGCTGCGGTACATCTGCAGCAGCGTTTCGTCCTGAACCCGCACCTCCTCGCGTGAGAGGCCGGTGTGCTTGCGCCAGACGGTGTCCTGATCGAACAGGTTGGACACGTTGAGGTTGACCTGGGCCCGCAATCCCGCCAAGTTGAAATCCCACTCGGCGTAGAGGTCGGTCTGGGTCCACACCGGATATCTTCCCTTGTCGCCGCGGTTGTAAGGCATGTAGCTGTCAAAGGCGTTGAGCGGGAACTGGGTTGTTATCGGGTTGCCGTCCTGAATCGTCTGGAAGAGGCCGAGGGTGAGGCCGAAATCGAAAGCGTATGAGCCGAACAGCTTGAGGCTGTAGCGGCGGTCGGTGGGCAGCGGGCCGTCGATCGGATTCCAATTGGCGTCGTAGTTGGAGAACCACTGGTCGAAGTAGAAGAAGGCGCTCGGGCGGTCGTAGTCGATATAGCGGTAATAATCGGTGTTGGCTAGGCCGGAGACGTTGCCGGTGAGGCGGCTAAGGGTGAGGTTGGCGCCGCCGATCCAGCGGTTGTTGAAGCGCTTGTTGAGCCGCATCTCGAGTGCCCAGTAATCGCGCTTCGCTTTCGGTGTGGGAGGGTAGCCGCCGGCCAGCTTTGAAATAGAATAGCCGTGGCCCGGGTTCGTGATGTAGGAGATCATGCCCGCCTCGGTGTTGACACCCACGTCCTCGATCAGCGAGTTGAGGTGCTTGTGGACGAGGCGGACATCGAGGGCGAGGTCGGCGGTGAGCTGGTAATCCATCCCGAGAATGTACTCGTCGAGACTTGTGGGCATCATGTTGGGATCGGTGGTATCGAACGCCGGGATGCGGTGATCGACCGCAGCCAGCAAGGTGCCGGGATAATTTTCCGGGTCACGCGGCCAAGGGCCGAAGTCGTTACCGCCGAACTTCCACCACTCCAGCGTATCGAGCGTATAGAAGCGCTCCTGCCACTTAAAGCCGCCGTAGGATTCAAGCGCCATCGCCAGCTTCGCGACGTCGTAGTAGCGGCCGTAGTTGCCGTAGAGTTTGAAAGTGCCGTTGCCACGGACATCGTAGGAGACTCCGATCCGCGGGGCGAGCTTATCGAGGAATCCGAAGCGGATCGGCGGCTCGGAGTACTCTGGCTCGTCGCTGAAGGATGGGATGTCCTCTTTCTCCGCGCGCAGGCCGGCGTTAATCGTCAGCTTGTCAGTGATGCGCCAGCTGTCCTGCAGGAAGAGCGCGTAGCGGTTGCTGCTGACGTCGGCCACCTTGCCCCGCCCGTCGGGGTGGGCTGTGAGTACGAAGTAGAAGCCATAGGGGCCGCGGCCGGACTCGCCAGTAACCGAGTTCACGAACGGCAGGTCGAGCACGAAGAAAATATAATCGGCGGTATAGCTGGATTGAACGTCGTTGCGGATGTAGTTGTATTGCGCGCCCGCCTTGAGCGTGTGGCTGCCGAGCGCGTCGAAGAAGTAGGTGGCGTCGCCGCTCCAGTTCATCTTCTCCTGCAGATCCTTAGCCGTGTGGTACTCTTCGGGACGGCTCATGTAGAAAGGCGGCGGCACTCTCTCGGGTGGCAGTGCCTGGAAGCCGGGATCGTCGGCGAAGAGCTGAGCCATATTGCCGTAGAAGCGGTAGAGGATGTCCTGGTTGGAGCCGAGCTGCTGGTAATCGGTGCGGTGATAGCCGCCCTTGAAGTTTGCGAATAGGTCGCCGCTGATTATGTAGTCGGCATTAAACGAAAAATAGTAGCCTGGCTCGATCGCTCCCCGCTCGCTATAAGGCGGATCGAGCGTAGGCGCGTCATCGCCGGTCACGCCCGGGAGATCACCCAGCCGCTTCTCATAGTCGTTGAGATAGCTGAGGTTGATGCGGAGGTTGTTGTCGATCTGCGAATTAAGCTTGGCGAAGGTACGGTGCATTCGCCGCTCCTGACCGTACTTCCTGGTGAGATATACGTTGTCGAGGCTGTCGCGGAAGTCGACCGTGCGGGTGGTGTCGGTGAAGACAGGCATGTAGCTGCCAAAGAACCATATCCGATCCCTGAGCAGGTAACCACCGAGCGCGCCGCCGAACTCGTGGCGGGAGTATCCATCTTTTGGGTAAGCGATGTACTCCGGCGTCATGTCGTCGACCGGGTTGATACGCAGCGTCGGCCGCGCGCTGCCGTCGAGCCCGTCCGCGTTGTAGAAGAAGTCGAGCTCGCCGGTAAAATCGTTGCCGCCGCTGCGGGTGATGACGTTAACCACGCCGCCGAGGGAGCCGCCGAACTCGGCTTGGTAGCCGCCCGAACGGACCTCCACTTCCTCGACGAACTCAAACGCGGCTGTCTGGGTTGGCAGACCGGTGTAGAAACTGGTTATATCGACGCCGTCGACAAAGTAGGTATTCTCCGCTATTGAGGCGCCGTCGATCTGCAATCCGCCCGCAATATTCTCCACGTTTGCGCCGGGCGCGAGGCGGACGATGCTCGTGAAGTCGCGGTCCTTGGGCAGCGCCTTAAACAGCCGCCGGGAGATGTTCATCCCCGTGTCGGTGTTTTGTACGTCGATAAGCGGTGTTTCGCCGATGATGTGGATGACCTCATGCCCAATGACGGCCGCCTCAAGCGATACATTGACGCGGATCTGCTCGCCTATGTGAACGGAAATCTCATCCCTTTGGAGTTCTTTGAAGTTCTCGGCCTCGAAGATGACGATAAATGTTCCCGCCGGCAGAGCCGGAAAGGCGTAGAAACCGCGGGCATTGGTGGTTGTTGTGAGAACGCCTATCAGCGCCGGCGAGGAGATGGTTACCTGCACTCCGGCGATTGCCTTGCCCTGGTCGTCGGTTACGTTGCCGACTATCGAGCCCGTCTGTTCCTGCGCCATGGCGGGCAAACACGCCAGCGCAAGTACGACGAGGGTTGTTATCATCTTGTTTCCCATTTCCCTCTCCCTTACCTCATGGGCGATTTTCTCATGGGCGCGAGGTGATGCAGCTTACACGCATGTCTTTGATGCATGATCCTGATATGGCTGTCGGGTTTATTCGTGGATTCCTTTTTCCTGCTGAAAGCCTGACTCCTTTGATGCTGCTCAGCTATAATCTATCATTGTTGTCATCTTCTCTTACTCACGGGGTCACAGTCTAACACAAAGATAATGTTTATCCACGCCAAGCCTAAATCCTTGCTTATATCGATTTGTTCCCTGCTACACGTCAGGGCATTGGAGTTGTATCATGTTCCGTACACATTTCCCGGGATTAGCGATGAAGATAACGATATTCAACGGTAGTCCCGCCGATCACGGCGGCGACATCAATGCCTACCTGGAGCGCCTGTCGGGCATATTACGTTCCCCCGACGGGGGAGGACACTTGGTTCGGGAATTGAAATTGAGGGAATTGAATATCAAACCCTGCGTTGGCTGCTTCGGCTGCTGGCTGAAGACACCGGGTTTGTGCGTGCACAATGACGACTCGTCGATTGCGAGCGATGCGGCGGCCAATTCGGAATTCCTCATCCATGCTTCACCGCTGGTCATGGGATTCACTTCGTCCCTTCTGCGGTGGGCAGCCGAAAAGACGATCGTAAATCTGCTGCCCTATTTCAGTGTTATCAAGGGAGAAGTCCGCCACAAGTGGAGATACAGGAGTAAGGCACCCACTATTGGTGTGCTGGTAGGTAGGGAGGGAGATACCAGCGAGGACGACCTTGAAATCATCCGTGATATATACCAGCAGATAGCTCTCGAGATTCAAACCCGGCTTCGATTCGTGCTCGATACCGGTTCTCATGCGCAGGAGGTGGCGAATGCGATTAACGGTAATTAACGGCTCGCCCCGCAGAGGCCGCAGCAACACAGAGTTCCTCTTCAAGCTATTTCTGGAAGGCTTCGAGTCGGTCGAGGGCAACTCCAGCGAAAATCACTACATCAATAGCAAGGATTGGCCGGAGAAGGGCGTCGAAGTGTTCTCTTCCGCCGAGTGCGTCCTGCTCGGTTTTCCGCTCTATGTCGATGCGATGCCGTCCATTGTCATGGCCTTTATCGAGAGCCTCAAACCGCTTTGCGGACGCAGGGGCAATCCGGACATCATGTTTCATGTGCAATGCGGTTTTCCCGAGGCTTTTCACCTACGCCCTGTCGAGCGTTACCTTGCCAGACTTGCCGGTCGGCTCGGATGTCGCCACATCGGCACGCTGATCAAGGGCGGCGGCGAGGGATTCCGACAGATGCCCGAGAAGTACACTCGCACGCTGTACGATAATTACCGGGCCCTAGGCCGCTGCTTCGGGGAGAGTGGAGAGCTGGACCGGGAACTGCTTAAAAAGGTGACCGGGCCGGAAAGGCTTTCGTTCGTCGGCCGCCTGATGATCAGAGCTGTTTTTGCACCGATGTTGGCCAGGCACTGGAATGCCGTCTTAAAGAAAAACGGAGTATACGAACAGCGCTTTGCCAGGCCCCACGAGGCTTGATCGTCAGGGGTTGACGACCTCGATCTCTCCAAGGGAGCCAAATTGTCGGCGTAGTGCGTTTTCAGGTCCGACTGCGATCAGGATGTACAAACTCGGGTCGAAGTGCTCCTGCACCTCCTGGAGGAGGCGCGACTTGTCGAGGCTTTCAATAATCGAGAGGTGATCGGTCATATCCAGGCTTTCGAATCCGCTGCCCTCACTCCAGAGAATGAAGCGTGCCAGCGCCTCGCTCGTTTCGATCCTGCGCATCAGGCCGCCTTTCAGTGAGTTTTTGGCGTCGCTCACTTCTTGTTCGAGTAGCCTGTAGGTCTCATCACCTCCCTGGTGCAGGTTCTCCAACACGGTCCTGATGTTCTGCAGGACTTCTGCGGCTTGAGTGGTGGGCGCCTCGGCACTGATAATCTGGCAGGAGCCGCCGGGCCGCAGCTTCAGCGCGCTGGTCACCGGATTCTCCAAGCTTGATTGGATCTGAACCGCGACAAAGCGGGAGTAGGTGGGGCGCCCGTTTAGAATGAAATTTACGGCCATCATCGGGTAAAGGAAATCCGGTTCGGGATCGGCGATCCGCCTCGCCAGGAACAGCGATGCTTTGTCTCCGGAGCGCGGCACTATCCTGATCGGAATCATGCGGGCTGAACCCAGCCATTCACCGAACGGCTCTTCGGCCTGGGGTGGCTGCCAATCTTCCACCATACTTCTCAATCCGGCAACGTGCCCGGCTGTGAGAGCGCCTGTGGCGGCGACGAGCGTCCTCTCAGGGCGAATGCAGCGTGTTACGAAACTGCGGAATGATTCGGCAGTGAGCCCGCGCAGCGATTCAAGTTTCTCATCGTAGCTCACGCCGTAAGGCGACCGCGGAAAGAGGAACCGGTCGATCAGCTCTTCGGCATCCAGCCGGGAGTTGGATTTCAAACGTTCTAAGGCAGCGGCCAGGCTGTCACGCTCAGCGAGAATCTTTTCTTCGCTGAACTCGGCTTTCAGGATTCCGGTCACTGCCGCGGCCGCGACCGGCGCGTCCTCGGCAAGCACGGTAGCTGAGACGACCAAGCTGTCGGGCAGTAATTCGAAAGTAAGGATCGAACCCGACGATTTCAACGGATTTTCGCCGGCTGCGAGCACCCGCGTAAGGAGCGCCGAATAACCCGCTTCTCTCGGGGTCTCTTGGTCAAGCCCTGCCCCCGTGCGAAGCGCGAACGTTACCAGTGGCGATCCCGCCGGGCGAAGCGGCCGGATTATCAGCTTGAGGCCGTTGTCGAGTTCCAGTTCCACGGCGGATGCCTCGACGCTCTGCGCCTCCCCTTGATCTTCCTCGCCGCCACAATTGGGAAACACCGTCAGGGAGAGTAGAATCAGCCCTATAAGAATTGATCTCGATTTTCTCATTTCTCGATCGTCACCAGATTAAGCCTGTTGTCGGCCGTCAGCAGCTGCGAGGCAGTAGCCTTGAGGTCGTCCTCATCAATGCCCTGCAGCCCCGCCACGAGTTCATCCTCCTGCAACCCGACTGCGATCCTGCTTGCGCGCCAGAGCGCGTAGGGCTGGGTGGCCTGCCGGCGTGTCCAGTAGTCAATCAACAGGATTTTACGCGTCGACTCGAGGATTTCCCCGTCGAAATCCAACCCGGCAGCATTCTCGGCGATCCCGGCAAGGCGAGCTACGACGTCGCCTTTGGAGGGATCGTCGTCCCATGCAGCATATAAGTAAAAAATGCCTGACTTTCCGCGAATATCGAAGCCCACGCTCACCAGAGCATTGTCCCCCAGTTCGGAACGCAACGCTGCAACTCCTGGCGCGTTGTTCATATACCGCGCCAGCAGCAATACCGCAGCGGTGTTGATTTCACCCGCCGGAGGCAAGCGGTATGCCGCCAGGGCACGGCGCTGGGAGAGATCTGCGGGCAACTGCAATCTGATCCCCAACTGAGGCTCTTCACCCGGTGGGGGCTCAGCCTGCCCGCTCGATTCCGTCTCGGCGGCTCCGATTGTGCCTAGAGTTTCATCCAGGATAGCTCGGACTGTGGAAGTCTGAACGTCGCCGCTGATGAACAACGTCCAGGCAACGGGATTTTGCATTCTCTCGTACATGACCCGCACTTCGTCTTCGCCGACCGTCCCCAGTTCCTGCATCGAGCTTCTGCCGTGGTAGCGGTAGTCGAGATCAGACCAGAGGCGGGGCTCTATTTCTCTCATGAGCTGGCGCAGGACCGATGAGGTGGTTTTAGACTCTTCTTCGGCGGCCACCGTCCGTCGCGCCGATTCCAGGCGCCCGGCGTCGAACTGAACCGACGTCCACTGCATGGCCATGTAGCGGAAGACGGAGTCAAGATGGCGGCTGGGCATGGTGTAGTGAATCAGCAGCGCGTCGGGAGTAAGCTGCGAGCCGATCGAGCCGTTGAAGCGCAGGGCAATCATGCCGTACTCATAGTCGCTGACGCTGGTGCCGAAGCCCTCACCGCCGGACCAGATCAGGCGATTCAGCATCGCAGCCGCCGCCCTGTCGGATTCTCCGGAAAGGGGCGGCAACGGACAGACGAGGACGGCGCTGAAATATGGAATCGAAGCACCGCGCGAGATTATCACGCGCATTCCGTTATCGAGATTGAAGCCGACGTCTTCCTCGGCAACGACCGTAGAGGTGATTGCGAGCGTCAGGACAGTAGTAAACAAGAAGGTAAAGAAAAACCGGTTTCTCAAGCTCTCCTCCATATGTGGAGAGGTATTCTAGGACTTAGAGAAAGCCTTTTCAATGGCGCGCTGCAGATCGGCAATCTCAAACGGCTTGTGGATGATGCCCGCTACGTAGGGCTGTGTAAGATCGATTTGTTCCTCCTGCTCGCTGAAGCCGGTGGAGAAGAGGATGCGGATGCCGGGGTGGTACTCTCTTATTTTTTCGGCCACCTCGAGACCAGGCATTGCCGGCAACTCAAGATCGATTATGGCTAAATCGAAAGACACGCCGACCCCTGCAGCCAAGGCCTCCAGCCCCGACTCGAACCAGATCACCTCATGGCCGAGGATCGCGATGATGTCACTCATAGCTTCGGCGATCATCGCTTCGTCTTCGATGATCAGAATTCTTTTTCTTTTCACTATTTACTTCCACTGGTGTGTAGCGTGTGAGCTGGGAAATAGACCTCGAAGCGCGTGCCTTTGCCTACGCTCGACCTGATACGAATGAATCCGCCGTGGTTCTTTACGATACCGTGAACAACGCTCAGCCCCAGACCCGTCCCTTTGCCTTTTTCCTTTGTGGTGAAGAAAGGATCGAACACCCGCTGGATAACTTCATGAGACATTCCCATCCCCTCATCCACAACCGAGAGGCCGGCGTACAGGCCTAGCGGGATGATTTTTCCACCGAATGTCACTCGCTCCTTCAACCGGTAAGCGAGAGTCTTGATGGTGATCGTTCCGCCGTGCGGCGAGGCATCGCAGGCGTTGATTATCAGGTTGATCACAACCTGCTGCACCTGCAACGGATCGGCGGTGATCATCGGAATGCTCTCGTCTTTCTTCAGGGAGACGACGATCTTCTTCGGAACGACGTTGTTGATCAACTCCATCGCCTCGTCAACCGAATCGTTGAGGTCAGTCGGCTTCTTATCACCCCGGCTTTCGCGAGCGAAGCTGAGAAGCTGCGAGGTCAGTGCCGCCGCCCTTTTCGCTGCGGTCTTGATCGTCTTCGCTTTGCGCGCTACTAGTTCCTGATCTTCCGCGCCGGCGATGATCATTTCTGCGCTTGGAACAATCGCAGCGAGAATGTTGTTGAAGTCGTGGGCGATGCCGCCTGCAAGAGTATGAATGCTCTGCAGTTTGTGCAGTTGCGAGATCTGCTGTTCGATCAGATAGTTTTCAGTGATGTCGGTGTAGGAGACAACTACGTGGCTGATGCGGTTTTCCTCAAGCCGCAGTGGGTAGGCCGCGACTGCCAGGTAGAGCGGGGCATTCACGCCGGCGCAGAAGGCCGAGGAGTTCTTTTTAATCCTGAGCGTCGGTGCCTGCACTGTCTCGCCGCTGAAAGCGCGATGAATTATCCCGACGATGCCGGCATCCTGGAGCACAGGGTCTTCGAAAACGCTGTAGTCATCCGAGCCCACGATTTCAGCCGAATCGAAGCCGAAGATTTCCTGTAGTTGGGAATTCGTTTTTATAATCCTGCCTTCCGGGTCAATCACCTTCAGGCCGGAAGGGCTGTGATCGAAAACCGCTTCGAGGAAACGGTGGGTGTGACCTAGGGCCTGCCGGACCTTGCGCGAGTCCGTCACATCATGCAAAACGCCCTCGATAACCTCTTCTCCCGTTTTCGGATCGCGACCTGAATATGCGTTGACCATCAGGTCTACGCTCGAGCCGAAGCGGTCGCGGATCTGAATCGGTTGATTCTTGATCACGCC